>CAYRYT010000040.1:0-13137 GCA_964428625.1 uncultured Oscillospiraceae bacterium
GTGCACTACCTGAAGGCTATGGAGGAGATGGGCGTGACCTCCGTGAAGCTGGAAGGCCGGATGAAGCGGCCGGAATATGTGGCCAGCGTCACCGGTGTCTACCGCCAGGCCCTGGACAGCGGCAATGTCACCCGGGACATGGTTCAGGAGCTTTACACCGCCTTCAACCGCCAGGGCTTCACCGACGGCTACTATACCGGTGCCATTGGCCGGGAGATGTTCGGCATCCGGGCGGACAAGACCGAGGATCCCGGCTGGCTCAAGCGGTCCCGGGCAACCTATGAATCCACGGAAAACAGCCTGGTGGATGTGACCTTCCAGGCCTCCGTTACCCAGGCCGGTTCCACCCTGACGGTTCAGGACCCCCAGGGTCACCGCTGCACCGTCACCGGCCCCCGGCCGGAGCGGGCCCGCTCCCAGGAGCTGACTGAGGAGCAGCTGGCCGCCCGCCTGGCCAAGACCGGCGGTACGCCTTACCGGTGCGTGGAGGCCCGGTGCGCCATTGAGCCCGGTCTGACCCTCTCCGCCGCCGCCATCAACGCCCTGCGCCGGGAGGCGCTGAATCAGCTCACCGCCCAGCGTGGACGGCGGGATGCCATCCCCCTGAGCCGTCCCAGGAAAATTCCCCATTACGCTGGTGTCTCCCAGGCCCCGGGCCTCACCGTTCAGGTCACCACCCGGGAGCAGATCACCGGCCGGCTGCTAAAGCTGCGGCCGGAGGTGCTGTATGTGCCCCTGCACATTCTCCGGGATGACCCCGCCTTCACCCAGGAACTGACGGACCGGGTGACGGTCTGCGCCGTGCTGCCCCGGATCCTCCACGACGGGGAGATCCCCCGGCTGAAGCAGACCCTGCTGACCCTGCGGGGGCTGGGTGTGCGCCAGGTGCTGGTGGGAAATCTGGGCCTGCTCATTCCCGCCCGGGAGTGCGGCATGGCCGTCCGGGGCGATTTTGGCCTGAATCTTTACAATTCTGCCAGCGTCAACACCGCCCGGGAGCTGGAGCTGAAAAGCGCCACCCTGAGCTTTGAGATGACCATGCCCCAGATCCGGGATGTGAGCAAAGCCGTGCCCTGCGAGCTGCTGGTCTACGGCCGGATGCCCCTGATGGTCACGGAAAACTGCCTGTTCAAGGGCAAGACCGGCCAGTGCTCCTGCCATTTGGCCGGTGCCCGGCTGATGGACAAGACCGGTGCGGAATTCCCGGTGATCAAGGATGGGGATTCCTGCCGCAGCGTGGTGCTCAACGGCAAGAAGCTCAGCTGGCTGGACCGCCAGGATGACCTGGCCCGGCTGGGGCTGTGGGCGGTGCGCCTGTGCTTCACCACAGAAAATCCCAAGGAAGTGGATCTGGTGCTGGGCCAGTACCAGCGGCCCACCCCCTTCGATCCCGGTGCCTGCACCCGGGGTCTGTACCTGCGGGGTCTGGAGTAAGGAGGCATTATGGCAATCATTCTCGCGTCCCAATCCCCCCGGCGCCAGGAGCTGATGGGCCTGTTCCATCTGCCCTTCCAGGTGCAGGTGGCCGATATTGACGAAACCATGGACCCTGCCTCCCCGCCCCGGGAGGAAGTCGCCCGGGTGAGCCGGGAAAAGGCCCTGGCCATTGCCTGCCAGGAAGGGGATACGGTCATTGCCGCCGACACCATCGTGGTGTGCGGGGACCGGATCCTGGGCAAGCCCAAATCCCCCGCCCAGGCGGTGGAGATGCTGACCCTCCTGTCCGGCCGGAGCCATCAGGTGATGACCGGCCTGACGGTGATTGCCGGCGGGGAGATCCACACCGTCACCGAAGTGACGGATGTGTTCTTCCGTCCCCTATCTCAGGCGGAAATCGCCGCCTATGTGGCCACCGGCGAACCCATGGACAAGGCCGGAAGCTACGGCATCCAGGGGGGCGGTGCCCTGTTCTGCGAGAAGCTCCAGGGCGACTACTACAATGTCATGGGCCTGCCGGTATGCCGGCTGGGGCAGATTCTCAGGCAGACCGGTACGCTCCTGCCCGGAGCGGAAAAGGAGTAAAACCTTATGAAGCATTATTTTTCCAAAAAAGTGACTGCTGTGCTGGTGCTGGCCGTGCTGCTGGCGGTGGTGCTCACGGCGGTGAGCGCCATGACGGAGCAAAATCTGCCGGAAATGGCGGTGAAGGGCTTCCTGGCGCCCATCAAGCGGGCCGCCAGTGCCCTGACGGAGCAGGCCGAGCAATTCTACAGCTACCTGTTTGAATACGAAACCCTGGCGGCGGAAAACGCCGCTCTGAAAAGCCAGATCGCCCAAATGGAGGACGATGCCCGGAAGGCGGCGGCCTACGCCCTGGAAAACCAGCGTCTGCGGAATCTGCTGGAGCTGAAGGAACGGAACGAGGACTACACCCTGGTGGATGGGTATGTCATCTCCTGGGATGCCACGGACTGGACCAACCGGATCACCGTGAACCGGGGCGCGGAATCGGGAATTGAAGAAAATATGTGCGCCATCACCGACCAGGGGGAAGTGGTGGGTGTTGTCTGCGAGGTGGGTCAGGGCTACTGCGTAGTCAAGACCGTTCTGGACTCCTCTCTGGAGATCAGTGGAAACATTGCCTCCTCGGGCTACAACGGCATGGTTCAGGGCGGCTACCGCACCGGCTCCGAGGAACTGCTGCGGATGAACTATCTGGCCTCCACCGCGGTGATCCGGAACAATGACCAGGTGGTCACCTCCGGCTCCACCGTCTACCCCCGGGATCTGGTTCTGGGCTATGTGGTGGATGCGGGCTTCGACGATACCGGCGTGGCCAAATTCGCCCTGCTGGAGCCTGCCGCGGATTTTGGCAGTCTGAAGCAGGTATTCATCCTGACGGGCTACGATGCCAGGTGACCGCCCATGGCAAGAAAGAACCGTAACTATGAGTTCCGGCCGGACAAAACCGGCTCGGGCCTCCTGAACAAGCTCTATATCACCCAGAAGCAGCGTCTGGCCCTGGCCAAATGGCTGTGCTACAGCCTGGTGCTTCTGGTGCTGGAGGTGATCCAGAGCGTGGCCCTGAGCCGTATCTCCCTTTTCGGAGCCACCACGGATCTGGTGCCCTGTGCCATCATGCTGATCTGCGTGTTGGAAGGCGCCGAGGCCGGATGCGTCTTTTCCCTGGCCGCCGCTGCCTTTTTCGCCCTCTCCGGCTCCGCCCCGGGCTATTTTGTCCTGGCGGTGATCCCGGTGCTGGCCTGCTTCGGGGCGGTGTTCCGCCAGAGCTACCTGCAAAAGGGTTTCAGCTCCACCGTCCTGTGCGCGGGGCTGGCTGTGATGCTCTATGAGCTGGCCGTGTTTGTGGTGGGCGTGCTGTTTGAATTCACCTATGCCGGACGGATCGGGGTATTTGCCCTGCGAGGGCTTTACAGCCTGATTTGCATTCCGGCTCTGCATCCCCTTTGCCAGGCCATCGGGAAAATTGGAGGAGAAACATGGAAAGACTGACCCGCTGGCGCGCCGGGCTTCTGGTGCTTGTACTGGGAATCATGCTGACCTTCTTTGCGGGGCGGCTTTACTTCCTGCAAATCGTGGAGACCGGGGGCAATACCTCCAATATCACCACCTTTACCACCTATACCCGGGTCCGGGCTGCCCGGGGAGATACTCTGGACCGGGACGGCAATGTGCTGGTGGGCAACCGCTCCAGCTATGACCTGGTGCTGAACCACTATGTGCTGACCAGCTCCGACAGTCCCAATGCCAGCCTCTACAAGCTGATCCAGCTGGCCAGGGAGCTGGGCATCGACTATGCCGACCATTTCCCCGTGACCAAGGAGCGGCCCTTCACCTACACCCTGGAGGACTACAGCTCCACCTGGCAGAGTTATTTCCAGAAATTTGTCATCAACCGGGATTTGGACTCGGATATCACCGCCCCCATGCTCATCGAGCAGCTGCGCAAGAGCTACTACATCCCCGAGGAATGGTCCGACGAGGAGGCCCGGCTGGTCATCGGCCTGCGCTATGAGCTGACCCTGCGGACCCTGAGCGGTGTGGGCCTGGCCAACTATGTGTTCCTGGAGGATGCCTCCGACGAGCAGCTGGCGGCAGTGGTGGAGCTGCACATCCCCGGTATGAATGTGGAGGCCTCCACCGTCCGGGTTTATCACACGGAATACGCCGCCCATATTCTGGGCTATGTGGGTGCCATGAGCCCCACCCAATGGGAATACTACCAGAACATCGACGGCTACGCCATGGATGCCCAGGTGGGCCAGAGTGGCCTGGAAGCCGCCTTTGAGGAGTATCTCCACGGCGTGGACGGCACCCGCATCGACACCGTCACCCGGGACGGCACCGTGATCGAATCCTACTATGTGGAGGGTCAGGAGCCAAAGGCCGGCAACAATGTCCAGCTCTCCATCGATTTGAAGCTGCAAATGACCGCCGAGGACAAGCTGGCCCAGGTCATGGAGGAGCTGCGTGCCGCCGGGGGAGACGGATACGACGCCGAAGGCGGCGCTGTGGTTGCCATGGATGTGAAAACCGGAGAGATCCTGGTCTGCGGCAGCTATCCCAGCTATGACCTGTCCTCCTTCTTTGAAAACTACAAGGAAATCGAATCCGGGGACTACCGCCCCCTGGTGAACCGGGCCCTGAACTCCATCTATCCCCCCGGCTCCACCTACAAAATGAGCATGGTCATCGCCGGTATCCAGTCCGGTGTCATCAGCTCCAGCAGTGAGATCGTGGACATGGGTGTTTACACCGCCTGGGAGGGCATCACCCCCAGCTGCCTGCAATGGACCAACTATGGCATGACCCACGGTGCCGTCAATGCGGCGGAGGCCCTGGAGGTATCCTGCAACTACTTCTTCTACTGGCTGGCAGACCACATCAACATCTCCATCACCGATGAAACGGCGAAGATGATGGGTCTGGGCGAGGCCACGGGCGTGGAGCTACCGGAGTCCATCGGCCACCGGGCCAATCCCGAGACCAAGAAGGAGCTTCACTCCGGTTCCGACCGGGAGTGGTACGCCGCCGACCGGGTGTTCAGTGCCATCGGCCAGTCGGACAATGCCTTTACCCCCTTGCAGCTGTGCGTCTACGCCACCACCCTGGCCAACCAGGGCACCCGCTACCAGGCAACCTTCCTCAACCGGGTGGTCTCCGCGGACTACCGGAGCCTGATCCTGGAGCAGGAACGGAAGGTCATGAGCCAGATGGACATCAGCGCCGATGCCATTGCGGCCTACAGCGAGGGCATGAAACTGGTTGCCACCGACGGCACCGCCTGGCGGACCTTTGACAATTACCCCATCGCCGTTGCCGCCAAAACCGGTACCGCCGAGACGGGTGTCTATGGCACCTCCGACAACGCTGCCTTCATTTGCTATGCCCCGGCAGACAATCCCCAGATCGCCGTGGCTGTCTATGGTGAGAAGGCCGGTCACGGCAGTGCCTTGGCCTCCGTGGCCAAGGCCATTCTGGATGTGTACTTCGATGTGGATGAGATTGGGGAAGTCACCGTCATCGAAAACCAGGTAAGTTAAAACAATCCCACCGGGTCGTGTTCCAACCACCCCCGGTGGGATTGTTTGCTACTCCCTTAGCAGGGGAGTCCTCTGCCCCAAAAAAGATTCCCCGGAGTTCAGGGAGCAGTCGGCCGAATGCCCCATTCCTAAGGCTCCCCTTGGCAAGGGGAGCTGTCGGCCGGACAGGCCGACTGAGGGGATTGAAGGTCAGACATTCGCAAAGGTGCGGCCACAGGCCGCGACGGGCCGATTAAGAATCGGCCCCTACATCGGTGCGGCGCATCCATCCGGCTGCTGGGGAAATCGTTACCTTCCACCCCCTCCGGCACGGCGTTCGCCGTGCCACCTCCCCCTACCAGGGGGAGGCTTTGGGCGATGCGACATTCCTAGCGCTACCAGGGGAGGCTTTTGCAAAAAACCGCCCCTCCCGGTAGGGGAGGGGCGGTTATCGTTTACAGGGGGTTTGCCTTGATTTTGGCGAAGCGCCGGGGGTACTGGGCGGGAGTGGGGGAGACCTTCCGCAGGAGGATCACCGAATGGTTCCCATCTTCCACCGGGAAATCCACCACCTTCTCCACCCGCAGTCCAAGACGGCGGATGGCATTCTTCGCCTCCTCCAGCTCCTCCCGGGCGGCGGAGCCCTTCATAGCCAGCACCGCGCCCCCAACCTTCACATAGGGGGCCGTCAGCTCCAGGAGGATATTCAGCCGGGCTACGGCCCGGGATGTGGCAAAATCATATTGCTCCCGCCGGGTGGCCACCGCTTCCTCCGCCCGGGCGGTGAGGCACTGGGCCTCCACCCCGATGGTGGGCAGGTAGCTCTCCAGCCAGGCCATTCGCTTCCCCAGGGAGTCCAGCAAGGTCACCTCCGCCTGGGGACAGGCGATTTTCAGGGGCACGCCGGGGAAACCCGCGCCGCAGCCAACATCGATGATCCGCTTTCCCTTCAGATCCGCCAGGGTCAGCACCGTCAAGCTGTCCAGCAGATGCAGCCGGGCCACCCGATCCGGCTCGGTGATGGCGGTAAGGTTCATCACCTCGTTCTGCTTGACCATGCCGCAGCCAAACTGGCAGAGCTTTCGGCAGGTATCGTCATCCAATTCCAGCCCCAGCTGGGGCAGCCCCTGACGAAGGGCCTTTTCCATGGTATCCATCATCGGACCAAATCTCCCAGATCCACCTGACTCGGGTCAAAGGGATCGAATTTATTTTCCTCTTCCACCACCTGGTTGGGGATGACCTCTTCCTGGATGTACCAGCTCACCAGCAGGTCACAGGTCTCGCAATAGGATGCCACCAGCTCCGGGTCGCTGCTCAGGGTCTGGTAGGTGTCGTGGAATTGCTCCGTCAGGGCCACGGCGGTGTCCGCCTTGACCTGGCTGAAGAAGCTGTCGTACTGGGCCATATCCTGGCGCAGGCGGTCGCTGACCCCCCGGTCCACCTCCACCGCCGCCTGAGCGCCGGCGCTGCTGTAGACACGACTCAGGGCATCGTAGCAGGAGCAGTAAGCCATGACATAGCCGGAATACTGGAAGCGGATATCGGAATTGGCCTGACAGGCCAGGAAAGCACCGAATCCCGAGGCGGTATCACTGGCCAGGGCCATCCGCTGGCACATCACCCGGCACAGGGCAAAGGGCAGGCCCAGATCCGGAGTCTGGGGATTCACCGCCGCCTCGGCGGTGAGGGGAACCAGCAACTCCGTGGTTCCGGCGGAGCTGAACCAATCCGCCCAGCCCAGCTCCTTCACCGGATCCATGGAACCGGCAAAAATGCTGAAATACCGGTCATATACCAGCACATGGAAGCCCTGGGGAGCCACCTCGTTCAGCTCGGCCAGGGTGCCAAAGTCCAGCTGGCTCTGGCTGTCCCGGTTGACCAGTTCCGCCAGAGCATTGGCCTTGTCCCGGTAGTAGACAGCCGCATCCTTCAGATCTTCCACGGAGTATTCCTGAAGCTCCAGCTTGATATCATCGGCCAGGGAACCGGCATACTGGTTCAGGCCGTAGATTCCCGTATTCAGGGCGAACACTGCGCACACCACTGCCAGCACCCAGCCCAGCCACTGGATGGGGTTCCATTTCAGCACCAGCATCAGCACAATGCTGGCCAGCACCACCACGGCAAAGACCACCAGCAGCAGCTGCCACAGGCAGTATTCCACGCCGCCGGTCCAGCCGGAGAGAGTGGTCTGGATCATGCGGCTGATGTAGGGATAGATTGCGTCCATCAGTACCTCATGGGACTTGGCGAACTGGGAAAGGGCCCAGGCCAGGAACGCGAAAAATCCCGCGGTCAGGTAACCACGCCAATATTTCAAAGGAAAACGCCTCCTCGGTTTGAAAAGTAAAAAGGATATACCTTGTGTTAGTATAACACATTTTTCTTCCCTTGTCTCCCCTAAAATTCTAAAATTTTCATTAACGGCCAGGTTTTTTCCCCATTTTCCCGAAATCAGAACCGAAGGAACCGGCGGATCCGCCGGAGCTGGACGGAACGGGGCAGGCGGATCCCCTCGTAACCCTCATAAAGTATATTTTTCACTGCGGTAGTACCCCCTTTCGTAGTAATGGGCCGTCAGCTCCGCCAGCTTATTGACCTGGGTGAGCATGGGGGTCAGCTCCCGGATCCGCCGCTTCAACCACCAGATTGTCTCCGGATCCTCCGTCCGGGCCAGCTCCCGGCGCAGCAGCCGCAGCCGTGCCCGCAGAGGCTCCGCTGCCGCCGCATACTCCCGGCTCATCTGCTTGAGTGTCATGGTTTTCCCTCCCTTCGCAGTCCGGGCAGGTATACCCGGGGGGATAGACCTCCCGATGGCACCGGGGGCAGAATTCCCCCCGGATCGCCTGGGGATCCCAAAACATGGTCTGTTCCAGCCGTAATCGCATAGCATCCTCCTTTTGTAAAAAATAGTCGCAGGCGCTCCGACCCTTCTCCTGGGTTTTGTCATGGGCTTCCAGGAAAATCTTACTACACAATCTGTGTGGATCCCATCGAATCGTGTAGAACCCATTTTTCTTTCGGATTTTCGCCGGGCCTATGGTATACTACCGGCACAGAAAGGAGGTGGCCCCATGCTGGGTACAAGAATCGCGGTGCTGCGGCGGGAGCAGGGGATGAGCCAGGGGAAGCTGGCCGCCATTCTGGGTGTCAGTCCCAGTGCCATCGGTATGTATGAACAGGGCAGACGGGAGCCCTCCGGGGCGCTGCTGGTGTCCCTGTCCCGGATTTTCGGAGTGAGTACCGACTATCTGCTCACGGGCAAGCCCAGTCACCCCACGGATCAGCAGATCCTGGACCGGGTGCTGGCCAGCCGGTTGGAGCGGGTGGAGCGCCACATGGCCCTGCGGGGGGACAGGCCCTTCTCCCGGGAGGAGCTGGCCCTGCTCCTGGCAGCCATGCTGGAGGAATGAGGTTTCCCTTGACGCAGGCCCTGCCCCGGGGTAAAATAAAAGAAAACCCCCGAACGGAGATTTTCTATGGACGATCAGTATTTTATGGATCAGGCCCTGGCCCTGGCCCGGGAGGCCATGGCCGCCGGGGAGGTGCCCGTGGGCTGTGTGATTGTGAAGGACGGGACCATCGTGGGCCGGGGCCGGAACTGCCGGGAGACGGACAAGACCGCTCTGGGCCACGCCGAGGTTCAGGCCATCGCTCAGGCCTGCCAGACCCTGGGGGGCTGGCGGCTGTGGCAGTGCACCCTGTATGTGACCCTGGAGCCCTGTCCCATGTGCGCCGGGGCCATTGTCAACGCCCGGATTCCCCGGGTGGTCTACGGTGCGGCAGACAGCAAATCCGGTGCCTGCGGCAGCGTCTGCGACCTGTTTTCCATGGGCTTCAACCACCATCCCCAGGTAGAGGGCGGTGTTGGGGAGGCGGAGGCCGCCCAGCTGCTCCAGGAGTTTTTCCAGGCGCTCCGGGTTCAGCTCCGCAGCCGCCCCAAGTGGCGCCCCCGGAATTCCACATGACAGCAGAGACAGAACCGTGGCGAATTTTCGCCACCGGTTCTTTTTTTCGACGGATTTTGCCATTTCGACCCGGTTTTAGGAGGAATCCCATGGATCAGCAAAAACGGATACTGCGTTTGGGGGCGGCGGTGCTGGCCACGGCCACCCTGTTCCGCCTGGGTGCCGGGGGCTTCTTTGCCCCCCTGGTTCAGGCCCTGGAGCATCCCGGGGTGGGGGCCCTGGTGCTCTACCTGGAGACGGGGCGGGTGGTGGACGGGCCGCCCCGGCAGACTCAGCCCCCCGCGACTGTGCCCCCTGAGACCCAGGCCCAATCCACCACCCCCCGGCTGACCTTCTCCCCGGAGGATGCTAAGCTGGTGCCGATCCGCAATTATGCCGGGATCGACCCGGATTTGGAAGATCTCCTCTGCCGTCCTCTGGAGCTGGATACCGCCGGGACGGGGCCAAAGGTGCTGATTCTCCACTCCCATGCCACAGAGAGCTACACCCCTACGGCCCAGAATCCCTATGAGGCCAGCGGAGACTACCGCACCCTGGACACAGGGCACAATTTGGTAGCCGTGGGGGATCACCTTGCCCAGCTGCTGAATCAGGCGGGGATTGAGACCATCCAGTGCCGGGAGCTCCACGATTACCCCTCCTACAACGATTCCTACATCAACTCCCGAGCCTGCGCCCAGGAGAATCTGGCCCGGTACCCGGGGATTTGCCTGGTGCTGGACCTCCACCGGGATGCCGCCGAGACCCCCACCGGTGCCCAGGTTCGAACCCAGGCCACCGTGGACGGTCGTTCCAGCGCTCAACTGATGCTGGTGGTGGGCAGCGATGCCACCCGGAACCACCCCGACTGGCAGGAGAATCTATCCCTGGCCCTGAAACTCCAGGTACTCCTGGAAACGCGCTACCCCGGCCTGTGCCGGGATCTGAGCTTCCGCAGCCAGCGCTTCAACCAGGATTTAACCCCCGGTGCCCTTCTCATTGAGGTCGGCACCGCCGGAAACACCCTGGAGGAGGCCCTGACAGCCGCTGACGCCCTGGGAGCGGGGATAATTTTCCTGATTCAGGGAAGTTGACCCGGAATTACAAAAAGTCCCACCAGGCCAAGCCCTGGGCCTGCTCCATATTCTCCACCTGCCGGGCAAGGCCGGCACATCCCGCCAAAAATTCCGTATTTGCTCCGCGGTTCAAATACACCCGGTTCCGGGCAAAGGCAGCGTCAATGTCCTCCATGGGCTTGTGATCCGTCACCGCCGCCGTCAGACCGTAGTATTTCTCCCACCGGCTGCGGGCCCGGGCAAACTGGGCTTTGGCCTGGCTCCAATCCCCGTGGTTTCCCGCCTCCACCGCCAGCTCCAAGGCCTGGGCCGTGGGGCCATGGATCCACCCCAGGAGCCAGGTGACGCCCAGCCCAAGAACCAGCAGCAGCGCAAGGAGCCCGACTCCCAACCAAAGGCGTTTCATACTTCCTCCTTTTCGATCAATACCATCTTCTCCTGTTTATCCACAGTGAAAAGCCAGACCTGGGGAATTTCGCAGCCCCGGTCGGCCAGGACCCGCCGGAGCCAGTCCCCATTTTTCCCCAGAATTTTTAGATTCTCCCAGACGATTTTCCCGTCGCACACCAGGGTATAGGGCAGACTCTGGGCCTTTACCCGAACCATGGCCGCCGCGGCATTGGCCGGGCGGAATTGGGGGTAGGGGAATACAGAGAGGGAACCGTTGGTTTCCAGAATGGCGTACTGGACGGTGGTCACATCCAAAATATTTTTCAGCCGGAGCTGGGCGGTGAGCTCGTCCAGACTTACCCGGGTCTTGCGGAGATTATCCTGGCGCATCCGGCCGTTTTCAATGAGGATCACCGGCTTGCCGCAGATCAGCCGCCGCAGGCCGATGCTTTTCAGGGTCAGACCCGCCAGAATCAGCTCCATGGCCAGCACCGTTACAATGGGCACCACCCCGGTGTACAGGGGAATGTCCCCGTCCTGCATGGGAATGGAGGCAAGGTTTGCCACCAGCATGGTCACCACGAATTCCGTTGGCTCCATCTGCCCCACCTGTCGCTTGCCCATCAGGCGGATCACGGCCACCAGCACCAGGTACAGGGTCAGGGTACGCAAATAGGATAACAGCAAAAAAACACCACCTTTTGGGATAGAATTTCCCAAAAAGGTGGTGTTATGCGTTTATTTCAGCCGTTTTTCCAGAGTCTGGCTGGACAGGGCCGTGAGATGGACCCGATTCAGGCCGTATTCCGCCGTGAGGACGAAGGACTTGGGCAAATCGTCGCAGGGAACGACCTCACCCTCCCGTTCCGCCCGTTCCAGAAACAGCCGGGTGCGCCGGGAGGTGGAGGTGTTGTCCAAATCGAAAATGCCGATGATGGAGCTGTCCCGCACCGCCATGTCGTTGCCAATGCTTAAATACATACCTTTCCTCCTGATTTTCCATTGCAGCCGGATGAATGCGCCGCCAATGCCTCCCCCTGGTAGGGGGTGCGCCAGCCAGAGCCTCCCCCTACCAGGGGGAGGTGGCAAAAATCTCTGATTTTTGCCGGAGGGGGTTGAAGGTTCCGATTTCCCCAGCAGTCAGATGGATGCGACCAGCCAGTGTAGGGGCCGATTCTAAATCGGCCCGTCGCGGCCAGGGGCCGCGCCTTTGCGGAATCCGGGCTTCAATCCCCTCAGTCGGCCTGCCCGGGGGAGCCTTTCTTTGGGGGCGAAGTTCGGCCGACAGCTCTCCGAACTCCGGGGAGCTTTTTTTGCCATTATTCCTTGATTTTCTTCCACTGGGCCACGGCCAGCTCGTCGCACCGGTTATTCTTGGGATTCTGGGCATGGCCCTTGACCCAATGGCAGTTTACCCGGTGGAGATCCGTCAGAGCCAGGAGCCGCTCCCACAAATCAGGATTCAGGGCGGGCTTTTTGTCGGACTTGATCCAGCCCCGCTTCTGCCAGCCCCGGGCCCAGCCCTTTTCCAGAGCGTCGATGACATACTTGGAATCGGAATACAGCTCCACCTGGCAGGGCTCCTTCAGGGCCTCCAGCCCCCGGATCACCGCCGTCAGCTCCATGCGGTTATTGGTGGTACCGGCCTCGCCGCCGGACAGTTCCTTCTCCACCCCCTGGAATTCCAGGATGCAGCCCCAGCCCCCGGGGCCGGGGTTGCCGGAGCAGGCACCGTCGGTATACAGGGTCACGGTTTTCATGCCTGGGGCTCCTCGTCCACATGCTCGATGCGCTCCACGCCAACCACCTGGTTGCCGTCCTCGATGCGCATGACGATCACGCCTTGGACATCCCGCTTATAAACATTGATGGAGGCGGCGGGGATGCGGATGATGACACCGCCGTTTTCGATGAGCATGACATCGTCCTGCTCGTCCACCACCCGGCAGCCGGCAATGGCACCGGTCTTGGGGGTGATGTTGTAGTTCTTCAGGCCCTTGCCGCCCCGGCTCTGGGGCACCTTCTCCCCATCGGGACCGGTACGCAGGTACTCGGAAAGCTCCGTGCGCTTGCCGAAGCCGTTGACGGTGACGGTGAGCAGGGTTTTTCCCGGCTCCGCCTTCTCCGCGCCCACCAGGTAGTCATCCCCCGTCAGGGTAATACCCCGGACACCGGCGGCATCCCGGCCCATGGGCCGCACATCCTCCTCGTTGAAGCAGATGGCCATACCATCCCGGC
>CAYRYT010000041.1:0-12926 GCA_964428625.1 uncultured Oscillospiraceae bacterium
TGATTTGGACCAACATCCGCACCACCCTGACCTTCTTCGTCATTTCCACCATCAATATGGCCTTCCTGTTCGTCAGCGCCATGACCAGCGGCGGCCCCAACAACGCATCCAACGTGGCCCTGCTGTATATGTACAACCAGAAGAACCTGGGCGGCGGCTATGGCTATGCCATGGCCATCGGTGTTGTGATTTTCCTGGTGTCCTTCGGTCTGTCCGCGCTCATTAACAAGGTCACCGAGCGGGAAACCCTGGAATACTAAGGAGGTGCCAGTATGAGATTAAAACGTGAAATCAGCACTGCTGAGCGCCTGTACAAGGCTTTTATCTACATTGTCCTGGGAATTCTGGCCATTCTGATTCTGGTTCCCGTGGTTTGGACCATTATGGCCTCTGTCAAGGAAACCAGCGAGCACTATGGCAATCCCTGGGCGCTGCCCACCCACATCCACTGGCAGAACTTTGTGGATGCCTGGAACAAGGCCAACATGGGCGGTTACATGGGCCACTCCGTGATGATTACTGCTCTGGCCCTGGCCATTCTGCTGGTGGTGGCACTGCCTGCCTCCTACTGCCTGAGCCGGTTCAAGTTCTTCGGCCAGAAGTTCCTGAACACCTGCTTCATGGCGGGCCTGTTCATCAATGTCAACTACATCGTCGTACCTATTTACCTGATGCTCAGCGACGGAGACAAGTGGCTCAAGACTACGATCGGCCAGAGCTTCCTGCTGAATAACCATGTTGTGGTGGCCGTGGTCTATGCCGCCACTGCCCTGCCCTTCACCATTTACCTGCTGAGCAGCTATTTCGCCACATTGCCCCACGATTTCGAGGAAGCCGCCTATATCGACGGTGCCGGTTACTTCCGCACCATGTTCCAGGTGATTTTCCCCATGGCCAAGCCCTCCATCATCACTGTGATCCTGTTCAATTTCCTGTCCTTCTGGAATGAATACATCATTGTTAAGACTCTCATCACCAAGCGGGATCTGTGGACCCTCCCCGCCGGTCTTCTGAACCTGATGCAGGCCCAGCAGTCCGCTGCGGAATACGGCCCGATGTATGCCGGTCTTGTGATGGTCATGGTGCCGGTGCTGGTGCTGTATATGTGCGTGCAGAAGAACCTGACCAAGGGCATGACCGTCGGCGGTCTGAAAGGATAAGGTGTTACTATGAATTTTTGGAAAACCCATACCGGCCTGCGGGCGGTTCTCATTGCCCTGTTTTTCCTGGTGGGCCTGGTGCTGACCATCGTCGGCTGGACTATGACAGGCCAGCTGGAGGGCCTGGGGCTGATGATCCTGGGCATTATCTTCCTGCTCACCGCCCTGTTCCTGTACAACAAGCCCTATGCCGGCAAATCCAGATAATTAATGGGAGGATTTATGGAAACAAATAAGACAATGGGCCGGGTGACCATCCCCACGGACCTGGATGTGGTTCCCGAGACCCTGGAAATTCTGAAGAAATGGGGTGCCGATGCCATCCGGGACTGTGACGGCACCGATTTCCCCGCGGAGCTGCGGAGCCAGGACGCAAAGATCTACTCCACCTACTACACCACCCGCAAGGATAACGCCTGGGCCAAGGCCAATCCCGACGAGGTGCAGCAGTGCTACATCATGACCGGCTTCCGCACCGCCGCCCAGGGTCCTCTGGAGATCAACCTGATGCAGGGCATTTCTCCGGATCTGATGCAGGTGAACACCCGGGACAATATCCGCCGCTGGTGGGAAGTCATGGACCGGACCACGGGAACCGTGGTGCCGGTGGATGCCTGGCATTACTGCGAGGAATCCGGCTGCGTGGTCATTCCCCAGCCCCAGCCCTTCCACGAGTACACCGTGGCCTTCCTGGCCTACCTCATCTGGGACCCGGTGCATATGTACAACGCCGTTACCAACGACTGGAAGGATTTCGAGCATCAGATCACCTTTGATGTCCGCCAGCCCAAGACCCACGCCTATACCATGGAGCGGCTGCGGAAATTCATTGCCGAGCATCCCTATGTGGATGTGATCCGCTACACCACCTTCTTCCACCAGTTCACCCTGATTTTCGACGAGCTGAAGCGGGAGAAATTCGTGGATTGGTACGGCTATTCCGCCTCCGTCTCCCCCTATATTCTGGAGAAATTTGAGAAGGAAGTGGGCTACCCCTTCCGCCCCGAGTTCATTGTGGACCAGGGCTACTACAACAACCAGTACCGCATCCCCTCCAAGGAATTCCAGGATTTCCAGGCCTTCCAGCGCCGGGAAGTGGCAGCGCTTGCCAAGAAAATGGTGGACATCACCCACGAGCTGGGGAAAGAAGCCATGATGTTCCTGGGCGACCACTGGATCGGCATGGAGCCGTTCATGGAGGAGTGGAAGGGCATCGGCATGGACGCCGTGGTCGGCTCCGTGGGTAACGGCTCCACCCTGCGCCTGATTTCCGACATTCCCGGTGTCAAGTACACCGAGGGCAGGTTCCTGCCCTATTTCTTCCCGGATACCTTCCACGAAGGTGGCGACCCGGTGAAGGAAGCCAAGGAGAATTGGGTCACCGCCCGCCGGGCCATTCTGCGCAAGCCCATCGACCGCATCGGCTACGGCGGCTACCTGAAGCTGGCCCTCCAGTTCCCCGAGTTCATCGACTACATCGAGTCCGTGTGCAACGAGTTCCGGGAGCTGTACGAGAACATCAAGGGCACCACCCCCTACTGCGTCAAGACCGTGGCTGTGCTGAACAGCTGGGGCAAAATGCGGGCCTGGGGCTGCCACATGGTCCACCACGCCCTTTACCAGAAGCAGAACTATTCCTACGCCGGTATTATCGAGGCCCTCTCCGGCGCTCCCTATGATGTCAAGTTCCTCTCCTTCGAGGATATCCGTCAGGATCCCGCCATTCTGGACACCATCGATGTCATCATCAATGTGGGTGACGGCGATACCGCCCACACCGGCGGAGCTGCCTGGGAAGATCCCGCCATTGTCTGCGCCATCCGGAGCTTTATCCACCGGGGCGGCGGCTTCATCGGCGTGGGTGAGCCCTCCGGTCACCAGTACCAGGGCCGCTACTTCCAGCTGGCCGGCGCCTTGGGCGTGGAGAAGGAAACGGGCTTCACCCTGAACTATGACAAATACAACTGGGAGAGCCACCCCGAGCACTTCATCCTGGCGGATGTAGCCGGGGAAGTGGACTTCGGTGAGGGCAAGAAGAATATCTATGCCCTGGAGGGCACTGAGATCCTGGTTCAGCGGGACAAAGAGGTTCAGATGGCCGTCAATGCCTTCGGTGAGGGCCGCTGTGTCTACATTTCCGGCCTTCCATACTCCTTCGAAAACAGCCGGGTGCTCCATCGTGCGGTGCTGTGGGCCGCTCACGGGGAAAATGACCTTTACAAATGGTTCGCGACCAACTATAATGTAGAGGTACACGCCTTCGTGAAGAACGGAAAATACTGCGTGGTCAACAACACCTACCAGCCCCAGGATACGGTGGTGTACACCGACACCTCCAGCTTCCCCCTGCACCTGGAGGCCAACGAGATCCGCTGGTACAGCTTGTGACCCACCGCACAAGATAGGAGAGATTAGCAATGACCCAAGCGTATCGGCAGATCCTCAGCCGATTCCAGCTGGAGGGTACCGTCCAGTCCTGCGAGAGCTACGGCTGCGGCCATATCAACGCCACCTTCCTGGTGGTGATGGACACCGGCCGGCGGTACCTGCTTCAGAAAATCAATCACAACACCTTCCGGGATGTCGCCGGTCTGATGGAAAATGTGGCCAGGATCACCCAGTTCCTCCGGGAGAAGAATCCCGATCCCCGGGGAACACTGAACCTGATCCCCACGGTGACGGGCCAGACCTATACCCAGTTCGAGGATGGGTACTGGCGGGTGTATGACTTTGTGGAGGACACCATCTGCCTGCAATTGCCGGAGACCGATGAGGACTTCTACCAGAGCGCCGTGGGCTTCGGTGCCTTCCAGCAGCAGCTGGGGGAATTCCCCGCCCAGGAGCTCCATGAGACCATCCCCAATTTCCACAACACCCCCGACCGCTTCCGCAAGCTTCATCAGGCCATTGCCGCCGACCCCCTGGGCCGGGCGTCCCAGGTCCAGCCGGAGATCGCCTTCTCCCTGGCCCGGGAGGAAGAAATGGCCACCATCCAGCAGGATCTGGACAGCGGTGCCCTGCCCCTGCGGGTGACCCACAACGACACCAAGCTGAACAATGTTCTGCTGGATGCCACCACCCGCCAGGCCCTGTGCGTCATTGACCTGGATACGGTTATGCCCGGTTCCAGCCTTTATGATTTCGGTGATTCCATCCGCTTCGGCGCGGCCACCGCCGCCGAGGACGAGCAGGATCTGAGCAAGATGGAAATGAGCCTGGAGCGGTTCCGGGTGTTCACCCGGGGCTATCTCCGGGCCTGCCCCGGTCTGGCGGACCGGGAGCTGGAATTGCTCCCCCTGGGTGCCAAGACCATGACCATGGAATGCGGCATCCGCTTCCTGACGGACTATCTGGAAGGCGACCACTATTTCGCCACCCATCGCCCCGGCCAGAATCTGGACCGGGCCCGGACCCAGTTTAAGCTGGTTGCGGACATGGAGGCGAAATGGGAGGAGATGGCCCGGATCGTCCGGGAGGAGCGGCTATGAGAACCTATCAGATTCTCCCCATCTCCGGTCAGCCGGGCTGGGACAAGATCCCTGCCCTGGCCGTGGATCAGGTGCTGTGGACGCCGGACTTCGGCATTTCCATGATCCAGCAGATCTGCTACGACAGGGAAAACCTCTATGTCCGCCAGCGGGCCTTGGAGCGGAACATCCGCGCCCAGCTGACCCAGCCCCTGAGCCCTGTGTGCCAGGACAGCTGTATGGAGTTTTTCTTCGGCTTCGGCCAGGACGGGCGGTATTTCAATATGGAATACAATCCCCTGGGATGCCTGTACCTGGGCTTTGGCGGCAAGCGGGAGACCCGCATCCGCCTGGTTCTGAAGGATGAGCAGGCCCGCTTTCAGGTAAAGCCCCAACAGCTGGCAGACGGCTGGGCCCTGACCTACCGCATCCCCCTGGATTTCCTGCGGCTGTTCTATCCCCAGCTGACCCTGGAGCCGGGGCTGACCTTCCGGGCCAATTGCTACAAATGCGGCGATCTGACCCCCGATCCCCATTTCCTGGCCTGGAATCCCTCCACCTCTCCCACGCCGGACTTCCACCGGTACCAGGACTTCGGACAGATGACGCTGATCTGAGCAAGCTCCCGTCGCAGTGGAGCGCCGGTAGACTTTGCCAAAGCCATACAAAAGAGCCTTTGCGCCACGGCGCAAAGGCTCTTCTTTATTTCTCTTCGGTGGCATCTTCTCCCAGGAACACCTGGGCATAACGCCGGGCGATGAAATCCCAGCTGTAGGCACTGGCCACCCGGGCTTTGGCCCGGGAACCCATGTCCCGGATCACCTGGGGATCCAGCCGATCCGCTTCATCGATCAACCGGGCCAAACTTCCCTCGTCCCGGCTCCAATACAGGGCACTGTCCAGGGCCACCTCCCGGTTGAAGCCCACATCCACCAGCAGGTTCAGCTCCGTGCTTCCCAGAGCCTCGATCAGGCTGGGATTGGTGCCTCCCACGGTATGGCCGTGGAAATACCCGTAGGCATTCTCCCGAATCTTTTTCAGCAGCTCCTGGTCATACACGGTACCCACAAATTTGATCCGGGGGTCCCGGCGGAAGTGGAGCTTCTCCTCCAGCTCTGCCAGGAATTTACTGTTCACATTGGTGATAATGGCAAAATCCCGCTGGGAATTGGATGCCATGAACTCCCGAATCATAATTTCAAAAGAATTTTCCGGCACAAACCGGCCCACCACCAGATAGTAGCTCCCGGGGGCAAGACCGTGGCTGCGATACCAGTCCACCAGGGTCGGATCCTCCCCGGTGAGGACACTGGGGTGCAGGTCAGCGCCATAGGCAATGTAGGTGGTCTTGGGATGGCAACGGCTGTCGTAGTTTTCGTGGATGTAGCGCTCAATGTGAATGGAATCGCAGATCACCAAATCGCTGTTGGCCACCATCATGGCCTCGGAGTGCTTCCAGTAGGCCCGGATGGGCTTGCTCCACTTGGCCCGGAGCCACTCGTGGCCGTCGGGGTTGATGTAGACCCGGCCGCCCAGCTTGTGGATCCTGCGATAGAACCAATGGGCAAAAGGCCCGATACGGCAGGCCAGGATATAGACGATGGGATGGGGAATGTGGTTGGCCGCAATATAGTCGCAGCACTGCTTCAGGGCGGCCACATCATAGTAGATCGCCTGGGCCGGGCCGATCTGAGGTACGGGAATCCGGAAGCACCGGGCATTGTGGAACCGGAATTCCCCTTCTCCCAGGGGAATGGCATCGGCCAACTTGGTCACATCCATGGCACCCTCGCCATTGTCCTTGCAGGCCACATGGTATTGCAGCCGGGGGTGCTCCTTGTGATACTCCGTCAGCTTGTAGACGAAGGTCTCATAGCCGCCGTAGGCACCCAGACTCTTGGCACCCACCACGAACACATGCTGGACATCCTGTTTTTCTTCCATGGCCAAGCTCACCCCTTCCGCTCCCGGATCACCGCCGCCAGCCCGGGCCAGGCCTGATCCTTCGGGCTCAGGTTCAGCGGAGTCCCGTCCGTCAGGGTGTATCCCGTCCCCCGGGGCGTGCCGGTATCGCTGCCCAGCACCTGGGGCCAGGCAATGGCCAGATCCGGGTCGTTCCAGGCCAGTCCCCCCTCGTCATCGGGGTGGTAAAAATCGTCACACCGGTAGCAGAACTCCGCCTCCTCCGACAGCACCAAAAAGCCGTGGGCGAAGCCCCGGGGAATGAGAAACTGCTTCTTGTTCTCCTGGGACAGCTCCACACCGTACCACCGGCCAAAGGTGGGAGAATCCGGCCGCAGATCCACCGCCACATCGTACACGCAGCCCCGGATCACCCGAACCAGCTTTGCCTGAGGATGGCGCACCTGATAGTGCAGCCCCCGGAGCACACCCTTCCAGGACAGGCTCTGGTTATCCTGGACGAAGTCCAGGGTGATCCCCGCCTGGGCCAGATCCCGGCGATTGTAGGTTTCCATAAAATAGCCACGGTCGTCCCCGTGGACCTGGGGCTGGATGAGGCACAGCCCCGGAATCCCGCCCACATCTTTTTCAACGGTAATTTGACCCATTCAAATCACTCCGATTTCTCTCAAATAACGGTTCAGTCCCTCCTGCCAGGCAGGCAGCGGGGCGAATCCGGCCTCTGCCAGCTTCCGCCGATCCAGGCGGCTGTTTCCGGGTCTGGGAGCCTTTCCGGCACCATACTGGGCGCTGGTCACAGGCACCACCGTCACATCCATCCCCGCCTGGCGGAAGATCTCCCGAGCAAAGTCATACCAGCTCAGGTAGCCGCCGGAATTGGTGGCGTGATAGCAGCCATAGCGTTCCGTCTGCACCATATCCACCAGCAGCCGGGCCAGATCCCGGGTATAGGTGGGGGTTCCGAACTGATCCGCCACCACCTGCAAGGTGTCCCGGGTTTTCCCCAGTTCCACCATGGTTTTTACAAAATTCCGGCCATGGGAACCGAATACCCAGGCGATGCGGACGATAAAATACCGGTCCAGCAGCCGGCGCACCCAGTTCTCCCCCGCCAGCTTGGTCTGGCCGTACACATTCAGGGGTGCCATGTCGGTGCTGTCCGCCGCCCAGGGGGTGTCCCCTGCGCCGCTGAACACATAGTCCGTGGAAAGATAGAGCATTTTGCTCCCCACTGCCCGGCAGGCCTCCGCCAGGAACCGGGTTCCGTCCTCGTTGACCCGGCGGGCAAGCTCCCGGTTTTCCGGCTCCTGGGCAGCGTCCACCGCCGTCCAGGCCGCGCAGTGGATCACCGCCTGGGGCTTTTCCCGCTCCAGGCAGGCCAGAACCCCTTCCCGGTCGCAAATATCCAATTCCAGGTGAGTCAGGCCCAGGGCTTCCTGGCCCCGTTCTGTCAGCTCCCGGACCACATCATACCCCAGCTGTCCGCCGGCACCGGTCACAAGAACCTTCATCACCGCTGTCCTCCGTCATATCCGGGGCAACTTTCGTTGTCCCGGCGGTAGGAGCCGTCCAGGATCCCCTGCCACCAGGGCCGGTTGTCCAGATACCAGGCGATGGTTTTCCGGATTCCCTGGTCGAAGGTGGTCTGGGGCAGCCAGCCCAGCTCCCGGTGGATTTTCGTGGGATCGATGGCATAACGCTGGTCGTGGCCCTTCCGATCCTCCACATAGGTGATCAGGCTCTCCGGCTTACCCAGCTCCCGACAGATCAGGCGAACAATGTCGATATTGCGCATTTCATTATGACCGCCGATGTTATACACTTCCCCCACCCGGCCCCGGTGAAGGATCCGGTCAATGGCATGGCAGTGGTCCTCCACATACAGCCAGTCCCGAACATTCAGTCCCGCCCCATACACCGGCAGGGGCCGGTCTGCCAGGGCATTGACGATGGTCAGGGGAATGAGCTTCTCCGGGAAGTGATAGGGGCCATAGTTATTGGAGCACCGGGAAATGGTCACCGGCAGGCCGTAGGTGCGGTGGTAGGCCATCACCAGCAGATCCGCCCCGGCCTTGGAGGCGGAATAGGGGGAGCTGGTGTGGATGGGTGTCTGCTCTGTGAAGAACAGATCCGGCCGGTCCAGGGGCAGGTCTCCATAGACCTCATCGGTGGACACCTGATGATACCGGCGCACCCCAAATTCCCGGCTGGCATCCAGCAGCACCTGGGTGCCCAGGACATTGGTCCGAAGGAACACCTCCGGGTCGGCAATGGACCGGTCCACATGGCTCTCCGCGGCAAAATTCACCACGGTCTCCGGCTTTTCCTGGGCAAAGAGGCGGCGAACCCCCTCCCGGTCGCAGATATCCAGCTTCACAAAGCGGAAATTGGGATTTCCCATGGCCGGGGCCAGGGTGCTCAGATTGCCGGCATAGGTGAGCTTATCCAGACAAACCACCCGATACTGGGGGTACTTGTCCAGGAGGTAAAACACGAAATTGCTTCCGATAAAACCGGCACCGCCGGTGACTAGGATGGTCATAATCCTTCCCTCGTTTTACTGATTTAAAATGTCGATGTATTTGCCGTCCAGCACATCCTGCAAATAGCGGCCATACTGGTTCTTGCAGGTGGCGATGATGGCCTCCACTTCCTCCCGGGTGATCCAACCGTTGTTGTAGGCAATGTCCTCCAGGCAGCCGATCTTCCGGTGCTGGTGATTTTCCAGGGTCTTGACGAAATTGGTCGCCTCCACCAGGCTCTCATGGGTTCCCGTATCCAGCCAGGTAAAGCCCTGGCCCAGGAGCTCCACATTCAGATCCCCCTGGCGCAGGTAGATCTGGTTCAGATCCGTGATCTCCAGTTCGCCCCGATGGGAGGGCTTCAGGTTCCGGGCATAGTCCACCACCCGGTTATCATAGAAATACAGGCCCGTGACGCAGTAATTGCTCTTGGGATACTGGGGCTTTTCCTCAATGGAAATGGCCCGGCCCTCGCTGTCGAATTCCACGATACCGAAGCGCTCCGGGTCGTCCACATAATAGGCGAAGATCGTTGCGCCGCCCTCCTTGGCCTTCTGCACGGCGGCACGCAGCCGCTTTTTCAAGCCATGGCCGGAGAATACATTGTCCCCCAGGATCATGGCCACGGGAGAATCCCCGATGAAGTCCGCACCAATGAGGAACGCCTGGGCCAGGCCCTCCGGTGCCTCCTGAACGGCATAGCTCAGGAGGACACCAAACTGATGGCCGTCCCCCAGAAGGCCTTCGAAGCGGGGGGTATCCTGGGGGGTGGAGATAATCAGAATATCCCGGATCCCCGCGCTCATCAGCACGGACATGGGATAATAGATCATGGGTTTATCGTAAATGGGCAGAAGCTGCTTGGAAGTCACCTTTGTCAGGGGATACAGCCGGGTGCCGGAGCCGCCGGCCAGGATGATACCTTTCATTTCACGCACCTCCGGGGAAAATTGGCCGGGATGACCTCCCGGCGGGGGCGAAAAATAGAGAAATACTTTTATCCATTATATAACAAAGCGGGGGGTGATGTCAACCGGAGCCGTCGGCCGGGATGAGCAAAACCCAGGGGGGGAAACTTGTAAATTTCCTGTGAACGAGGGAAAATTCCCTTTCTTTCCCATAGAAAACCCCGGCAGGCGGAAAACCGGCCTGCCGGGGGAATGGGAAATATGCGAATATGCCGTCCAGGCAATCAATCCTGGGCTTCTTCGCCCCGGGGCTCCTGATTGGCATGGATGAAGGCCATCATTTCCTCGCCGGTGATGGTCTCCTTGGTCAGCAGGAACTCGGAGATTTCGTCCAGCAGACCCCGGTTCTGCTCCAGCAGTGCCAGGGACTGGCGGTAGCATCCCTCCAGGAGCCGCTGCACCGCCTGGTCAACCCGGGCAGAGGTTTCCTGGGAGCAGTCCAGGTAGCTCTGCCCCTCCAGATACTGGGTCTGGACGGTGGCAGGGGCCATCAGGCCCAGCTCCTCGCTCATGCCGTACTGGGCAACCATGCTCCGGGCCAGGGAGGTTGCCCGCTGAATGTCGTTGGAAGCGCCGGTGGTTTTCACGCCGAAGACCAGACTCTCCGCCGCCCGGCCGCCCAAAAGGGTGCGCAGCTCCGTCATCAGCTCCTCGGAGGTATTCAGGAATTTCTCCTCCTGGGGCATCTGCATGGTGTAGCCCAGGGCACCGGTGGTATGGGGCACAATGGTGATCTTGGAGACGGGCTGGGCGTGCTTTTCCAGGGCGGCGACCAGCGCATGGCCCACCTCGTGGTAAGCGACCATCCGCTTCTCCGTGTCCGTCAGCACCGTGTTTTTCTTCTCCGTACCGGCGATCACCGTCTCGAAGGACACCAGCAGGTCCTCCTGGTTCACCGCCTGACGGCCCTGGCGGACTGCCCGGAGGGCTGCCTCATTGACCAGGTTTGCCAGATCCGCGCCCACGGCGCCGGCGGTGGCCTGGGCAATCTTCTTCAGATCCACATCCTCTGCCAGACGGATCTTCCGGGTATGGACCCGAAGGGTATCCAGTCTGCCCTGGAGGTTGGGACGGTCCACAATGATCCGGCGGTCGAAACGACCGGCCCGGAGCAGAGCCTTATCCAGGATCTCCGGCCGGTTGGTCGCCGCCAGGATCACCACGCCCTTGGAAGAATCGAAGCCATCGATCTCTCCCAGGAGCTGATTCAGCGTCTGGGCGTTGCTGCCCATCCGGGCATCCCGGGTGTGGCCCACGGCATCGATCTCATCAATGAAGATGATACATGGAGCAACCTTCGCCGCCTGCTGGAACAGGTCCCGGACACGGCTGGCACCCACGCCCACGAAAACCTCCTCAAAATCCGAACCGGAGATGGAGAAGAAGGGAACATTGGCCTCGCCCGCCACGGCCTTGGCCAGGAGGGTCTTGCCGGTACCGGGGGAGCCCACCAGCAGGGCACCCTTGGGCAGCTTTGCGCCGATTTCGGCATATTTCTGGGGATTGTGGAGGAAGTCGATGATCTCCTGGAGGGACTCCTTGGCCTCATCCTGGCCCGCCACATCCTTGAAGGTGACACCGGTCTCCTTTTCCATGTAGACATTGGCCTTGCTCTTGCCAAAGCCGCCCATCATGCCGTCGCCGCCCATCCGCTTGGTCAGGGTAGTCATCAGACCGAAGATCACGGCAAACATGATCACATAGTACAGGATCATAATGATCCAGGAGTTATCCTCCACAATGGGATTGTTCACGGTGACACCCTGGGCATGGAGCTCCTGGGCCAGGGCGATCCGGTCGCCCCCGGTGGGCAGGCCGGTATAGCAGGCCTTCTGCTCTGCCGCGGGCTTCGCCGCCTCCTCCTTGGTCAGGTAGAGGATCCGGTCGGAGCGAATCTCCACCTCCTGGAGGTTGCCGCTTTCCTTTGCGGCGAGGAATTCCGAGAAATTGGTTTTGGTGTACTGGCTGTTGGACACGGTGGTGTACAACCAGCTGAAAACCAGGATAATGGCTACCGTAACGATCAGGGCAATCCAAAGATTCCCCTTCGGCTTCTTATTATCCCCATCGGGCTTGTTCTGGCCCGGATTTTGCTTGGGATTGGGTTCCATATTGACTGATCGCCTCCTGTGGCATTGTTTCGTTGGTATCATCATACCACATTTTTTCCGCCACCGCAACGGAGGAATCCCAAACCAGCGGTAAACTTTCTGTAAATATCCACCCAAAGTCTGAATTTTCGGTGAATTTGGAAAAAATCTGTTGTGATTCCCCCGTCTTTCTGCTATAATGTTATCATCTATTATTATGCTTAGATTATCCAAGAATGGAGCTGAATCCTATGAATGAAAATCGCCGCCGTCCCAATCCCGGCCGTCAGGCCACCCCTCCCGTGGAGGAGAACAAGGGCCAGCTGGAGGGCCGCAACGCCCTGACGGAAGCCCTGCGCAGCGGGCGCACCATTGATAAAGTCTTTATTGCCGCCGGTGACACCGACCGGGGGCTCCAGCGCCTGGCCGCCCAGGCCAAGGAGGCCGGAGCCGTGGTGGTCCCCGTGGACCGCCGGAAGCTGGATCTCATGTCCACCACCCGCTCCCACCAGGGTGTCATTGCCCTGGCCGCCGCCCGGGATTACTACACCGTGGACCAGATCCTGGAGGAGGCTGCCCAGCGTGGGGAAGCCCCTCTGCTGGTGATTTGCGATGAGCTGTCCGATCCCCACAATCTGGGTGCCATCCTCCGCTGTGCCGAATGCGCCGGTGCCCATGGTGTGATCATCCCCAAGCGCCGCAGTGTGGGTCTCACCGCCACCGTGGCCAAGGCTTCCGCCGGTGCGGTGGAGTATATGAAGGTCGCCCGGGCCACCAACATCAACACCTGCATCAC
>CAYRYT010000042.1:0-10694 GCA_964428625.1 uncultured Oscillospiraceae bacterium
AGTTCAACCCCATGATGGGTCACCGTGGCTGCCGTCTGGCCGTCACCTATCCCGAAATCGCCAAGATGCAGACCTCCGCTGTCATCCGCGCCGCCATCAACGTCAAGAAGGCGCATCCCGACTGGAACATCATTCCTGAGATCATGATCCCCCTGGTTGGCGACGTCAAGGAGCTCAAGTTCGTCAAGGCCGTTGTGGTCGAGACTGCTGATGCCGAAATCGCCGCTGCCGGCATGGAGCTGAAGTATGAGGTCGGCACCATGATCGAGATTCCCCGTGCCTGCCTGACCGCCGACGAGATCGCCCAGAATGCCGACTTCTTCTGCTTCGGTACCAACGACCTGACCCAGATGACCTACGGCTTCTCCCGTGACGATGCCGGCAAGTTCCTGGATGCCTACTATGATTCCAAGATCTTCGAGAACGATCCTTTCTCCAAGCTGGATCAGACCGGCGTGGGCAAGCTGATGAACATGGCTTGCACCCTGGGCCGGGCCAACAATGACCACCTCCATGTGGGCATTTGCGGCGAGCACGGCGGCGACCCCACCTCCGTGGAGTTCTGCCACCAGATCGGCCTGGACTATGTGTCCTGCAGCCCCTTCCGTGTGCCCATCGCCCGCCTGGCCGCCGCACAGGCTGCCATCAAGGGCTAAGACTTCCCGCTGTTGGTGATTTGGGGCAAACCCAATTTGTAAAACCATAGTAGAAATTGACCTTGTAGAGTGTGATGCTCTGCAAGGTCTTTTTACGCCGAAAGCCTTGCAAATCCTGCATTTTTGTCAATAAAACTATGATTTTATTGACATTCCGAAAATGCAAAACTCAAATTTGAGTGCCCCGAAAAATCCTATCGTGGCTTGCCCAATAACATGGGCAGGCTCCCGGTAACCGTCAGCCTACGCCCATCGGGGGATCCCATCCAAATGCGAAATCCCGCTTGCCGGAACCGGCAAGCGGGATTTTTTCACAAACAGAAGAAGCGTCCGCGGGGTTGCGGACGCTCCTGTGTTATTTTTCGTAGCCGTAGCCATAACCATAGCCGTAATGGCTGGATTTGGTATCCGTGGCCTGGTTGAACACAAAGCCGCAGGGGTGGATGCCGGTGTTGCACAGGCTGCTCACCCCGTCCCGGATTTGGCTGCGGGTGGCGTAATCCTCCCGGATCACATACACCAGCCGGTCACCGTGGCGGCAAAGGGCACTGGCATCGGCCATCATGCAGCACGGAGGCGTGTCCACCACAATGTAATCGAACATGGGCCGCAGGCTGTCAAAGATCCGCCGCAGCATGTCGTGATGGAGCAGGCGGCTGGGATCGGCAATGGGCTGATCCCCGGCGAAGAGGAACAGGGAGGTGTCCTCGAACCGGCGGAAGGTGACTTCCTGGGAGGCGTTGAGGAGGTACTGGCCCAGACCCACGGAATCCTGGGTCATTCCCAGGGCGGCTTTGATGCTGGGATTGCGCAGGTCACCGTCCACGAGGAGCACCCGCTTTCCCGTCTGGGCAATGGCCAGGGCGGTGTTGGCGGCCACGGAGGTCTTGCCCTCGGAGGGAACGGAACTGGTGAAGAGCAGAACCTTTTCCCCGTTGGCGTTCATGTCCCGCAGGAGCCGGTGCCGGAGCTGGCGGAAGGCCTCCCGGAAGCCCGGGTCCATATTCTCCTTGGTGATGAGCAGGCCGGTGGTGAGGCTGTTCTTCCGCTGCTTCACTGCGACCTTGGGCACCTTGGCCAGGCAGGCCAGATTCACCTGCTCCTTCACATCCTGGCTGGAGGTGGCGGTGGTGCCTAACAGACCCAGGACAAGCACCAGCACCAGGCCGATACCGCCCCAGGTCACCGCCCCGGTGGCGGTGGCCCGCTTCCAGGACAGGGTGTTGTAGGGCTGGGTGGGCACGGAGGGCTCCCGCACCACCACCAGCTGAATGTCACCGCTGACCCGCTGGCTCACCTGGGGGTACACCACCAGCACTGCCTCCAGGGTGTTGTAAATGGCCTGGGGGTCCGTGCCGGTGACGGCAATGGTCATCAGACTGCTGTCGTGCATCCGGCTGGAGGTGATATTTCCCCGGACGGCATCGCCCAGCTGGGCCCGGAGCTGCTCCTGCATCACATCGGAGGACAGGAGATAGGGGAAAACCGCGGCGGCGTTCTGGGCAGCGGCATTGTCATAGTAGGAGCTGTAGCCCTCGCTGTCGCCCACGGCCACCCGGAGGACTGCCTCCGTGCGGTATTGGGGGACAAAGCTCGTTGCGGCGGAGTAGAATTGCAGACCGCCGCCGATCACCGCCAGGATTAGGGGGATGAACCAGAGCTTGGCCAGACTGCGGAGCATTTTCCCCGCCGCCCGGGTCAGATCCATGGGGGCCGGGGCCTGAGATTGATGGATTTGCTGTTCCATGATGCCACCTTACCCTTCCTTGGAATTGCGGCCGTAGCCGTACTTGCCATAGCCGTAGCGGCCATAGCCATATTTGCCGTAGCCATAGCCGTAGCCAGTGGAACCGGCGGCCAGATGGCGCATATCGTTGAGGACACAGCCCAGCAGCCGGCTCCGGCCGGCGTTCAGGGCATCCACAGCGTCGTTGATTTCTGCCGCGGGCGTCCGGTCTTGGCGCACCACCAGCACGGCACCGTCGCACAGGTCGCTGAGGACCTCACTTTCGGAGAACAGACCCACAGGGGGCAGGTCTACCAGGACATAATCGTAGCGCTCCTTGGCCCAGCCCAGGATTCCCGCCAGGGTCTGGCTGGAGAGCCGGTCCACGGCCTGGGGATAGGCCTGGCAGCTCAGAAGTGCATCCAGACCGGACTGGGGTTCGGTGACGGTGCTGGCCAGGATCTCCCGGGCGGAGGTGCCGCTGAGGAGGAGTTTGCCGAGATCCCGGTCCCCGGGACAGCTGATCCCCAGGATCTGGGACTGAATGGGCTTGCGCAGATCCAGATCTATCAGCAGTACCCGGTTGCCCTTCATGGCCAGGGACAGGGCGGTGTTGCCGGTGATGGTGGATTTGCCCTCTCCTGTCTGGGCGCTGGTGAACAGGAATTGGGATTCCCCCTTTTTCTTCCGGGCTTCCAGCTGGGAGGCCATCCGGTGGATCGCCTCGGAGAAGGCGAAGTTCACCGTATTATCCGTGATGCGCAGGGTCTTTCCTGCCTTGCGATTCCGACGCTGATGGGGAATGGAGACCAGAACGGGGGTATCCAGCAGTGCCTTGGCACCGGCGGAATTCTGCACTGTGGGGGTGTTCAGACACAGCCAGATCACCAGGGCCGCCATGGCACCGCCGCAGCCCACCACGGCATAGCGCCGGAGGGTCTGAGGGTTCAGGTTCTGGGAGGTGAGCATGGACACATTGGGGGCGCTGAACACATTGAGCACCGCCTGGGAGGAATAATAGTCCGACAGGCGATGGTGATTGTCCATCAGGGCCTGGATGGTCAGCAGGGCGGTCTTGGGCTCGCTGGCCGTCACCGTCACCTGGATCAGGTTGGTGCTGCCCAGCTGGGCGGCGGAGATCTGGCCGGGGGTGGTGCCCTCCAGGGCATCGGTCACCACCAGCTTCATCATATCGCTCTCCAGGATGGAGACATAGCTCTGGGCGGCGGAGTTGTCGGAGGTGCCGTAGTAGGCACCGGTGCTCCGGGCGTTGACCACGAAGGTAGCAGTGCAGCTGTAGGAGCGGATGACCCCCAGGCCGGAGACCACATCCGCCAGCATAAAGCCCATGCAGGCCGCCAGCACAATGAGCCAGGCGTGCTTCAGAACCCGGCGCAGGAGGCACAGGGGCTCCGTCAGGGACAGATTCATCATTACATTTCGTTCCATTGTTATCAACCTCAGTAGACCACTACGGTCAGATATACCACATAGTCATGGCCCCCAGTGGTGTAGCAGTAGCGCACGCAATAGGACCCGGGGGTTTGGGTGTCCACATCCCCGGAAATCACCACATCCCCGGCATCCCCGCCGGAGACGGAGAGAATGGAATCCCGGGCCTGGAAGGTGATGCCCTGGGGCAGGTACAGCAGATACTGGCGCAGTTTGACAGGCTGCCAGGCGGCGGCCTGGTCGTCGATGACCACCTTGGTGCGCAGCACCTGCACATCGTTCATGGAGTTGGCCACCTGGAAGGTGATGTCATATTCCCCCGGCTGGTAGGCGCTGAGGCTGTGGGCGGTGATCCGGATCTGATCCGACAGATCGCCGTCCAGAACGCAGCTGGCCGTCACCAGGCCCGACAGATCGGGCAGATCCGCCGCCAAATCCACGGGGGAGATCAGGGGCTGGGACAGGGTGAAGCGGGGTTTTTCGTAGTCTGTGTAGCGGATATACCGGCTGGCGGTGGAGAGGTTCCCCGCCTGGTCAAAGACTACATAGCTGACCCGGGCGGTGTTGTTGGCCAGGAGCTGGCCCACGCCCTGGACCAGGACCTGATCCGTCAGATCCCCGTCCCGGTCATCCCGGGCAGTGACACCGGCCAGCAGGGCGGTCTGGGGGTCGCTTACGGACAGCTCCAGGGTGTCGCTGTCGAAGGTGAGGGTGGGGGGTGTGGTGTCCAGGGCGCCCCGGCTGTAGATGCGGACACCCAGATACAGGGCCAGCACCAGGACGAAGAGGACAAGGGTGATTCGGGTCAAATGTTTCATAGCTTGTACCTTCTTGATGAGATGAAATTGCGAATGATTACACCAGGGGCTGATCCCGCAGGATCCGCCGGGGATTCTCTTCCAGGAGGATGTGGACATACTCCGGCTGGCACAGCGCCTCCAGGAGCCGGCGCACCTGCCCCATGTGGGGCGTGCGGTGGGAGATACCGTGGCCGTCACTGGCCACGGCCTGGGCCAGTCCCCGGCGCAGGAGGTAGTGGGAGGTGGTCTCCGCCCGGCTGCCCAGGCTGCCCAGGAGGCTGCCCTTGTTCAGCTGGAGGGCACAGCCCATCTCCCGCCATCGCCGGGCCAGCTCCGGATCCCGCTGCACCGGGTCGTACCGCTCGGGATGGGCGACCAGGGGGATCACCCCATGGCGCAGCAGTCCCTCCAGCTGGCCGGTCATATAGGCGGCGGATTCGTCAAAATAGAATTCCACCAGCATATAGTGGGAGCCTGCCAGGGTGGAGAGCCTTCCCGCCAGGAGCAGCTGCTCCGTATCCGGGGTGCAAAAGACCTCCATGCCGGTGTAGAGCTGCAGGGGGATCCCCGCCTGGCGCAGCTCCCGGCGCAGCCGGGAAAACCGCTCCGCCAGCTCCCGGGAGATGTAGTTGCCACGCTGGCCCCGGGGGAGGTTGCAGTGGGGGGTGGCGACCATGGCGGTCACGCCGCTGTCCCAGGCCATCCGGGCCATTTCCAGGGCGGTATTCAGATCCGGGGCACCGTCATCGACCCCCGGAAGAATATGGCAATGAAGATCGATCATGGAAGCCTCCGGTTTGTTGCATAATAAAGCATCATACCATATTTCTATAGAGAATGCAAGAATGCTCCCGTTATTTTCCGGTTTTCTCGAAAAAAACGCCCCGAAAGGAAATCCTTTCGGGGCGCGGGGGATTCAATTGGGAACTTCCCGGGGAGTGGGCTCCTCCGCCAGCACCGGGGTGAGCTGGGGCTTGCCGGTGAGGGTCAGGAACCGGGGGCATTTGACCAGGAAGGCGTAGAAAATGGGGTAGCCGCTGCCCATGAGGGTCTCGGCGTTCCCCTGCCCCTTGGACAGGATCACATCCGCCTCCGCCATGGCCCGGGCAGCCTCCGGGCTCAGCTGATCCAGCTGGGTGCCGGGGATGGCATTGCCGTTGTCGATCACCGGGAAGGGGATCCCCACCTGGGCGGCGTCCTCCCGGGTGGCATCGTTCTGGGCTGGTGCGCCCCGGACGCAGAAGGTGATGGCCAGATGGGGGTATTTCCGGGCGATTTCCTGGGCGAACAGGCGGTCAAAGGCAATCTCTCCGGCGTTGTCCGTCAGGTAGAGGAGGCGTTTTCCCCCTTCCAGCCGCCGGCACAGCCGGTGATAGGTGTCCATGTCCAGGTCCATTTCCGTGGCGGTGTCCAGCATGGCATCCAGTTTCTGGAAGGAGACTTGGCCATACAGGGCGGAGAAATCGATGTAATTGCCAAAAATGGCGAATTGGAGCCCGGCCAGGAGGGGATCCGCCGCCTGGGCGATCCGGGCCTGGATCTGGGGCAGACGGGTCAGGACGAAGGCATTGGAGGCCTGCTTTTCCTCCCGGAACCGATCCGGTTCCGCGTTGAAGTGGCGGATGAACAGCGCATTGGTTCCCGGGGCCAGCCAGGGGCTGCTCATATCCGCCGGGGCAGAGAGGTACAGCGCCAGCAGATCCCGGGCAAAGGCATCCACCTGGGCTTCGGTACCCAGCTGCCGGGCGGTGTCCAGATTTTTCCGCAGATGGCACAGGTAGCACTGGGCGTTGATGGGAATGCTCATGGCCCTTATTCCCCGCTGGCATCCAGATGCCGCTGGATCCGGCCGATGATCATATCCAGGGCCACCATATTCTTGCCACCCTCCAGCACCACGATGTTGGCGAATTTCTTGCTGGGCTCCACATACATTTCGTGCATGGGCTTGACCGTGGCCTGATACTGCTCCAGAACGCTTTCCAGACTGCGGCCCCGCTTGTTCACATCCCGCTTGATCCGGCGGCACAGGCGGATATCCGCGTCGGTATCCACGAAGATCCGAATGTCCATCAGATCCCGCAGAGCCTTGTTTTCAAAAATCAGGATCCCTTCCACAATGATGACCTTTTTGGGGACAATGTGGATGGTTTCGTCGGAGCGGTTGTGGGTGGTGAAGTCGTAGACCGGGCAGTCGATGGCCTGCCCCTGGCGCAGCAGCTCCAGGTGGTGGGCCATGAGGTCTGTTTCCAGGGCGGCGGGCTCGTCATAGTTGATCCCGCACCGCTGCTCGTAGGTCAGATCGTCGTGGCGGCGGTAGTAGTTGTCGTGGCTGATCACCGTCACCACATCCCCGAAGCGCTGGGTCAGGTTCTTCATCAGGGTGGTTTTGCCGCTGCCGGTACCGCCGGCAATGCCGATGACAAGAATGTTGTTATCCATGGGTCTCCTCCTCTATCTCAGAAGCTCCGCGCAGAGCTCCAGCATATGCGCATCCCGGGCGCTGGACAGGAACCGGACCTCTCCGGCACCGGTGTGCAGCAGTCCTGCCGCTTCCAGCCGCCGTTTTGTCTCCCGGGCGGTGCCTGGGCCGCCGTCCACCAGGGCGGTATGGCTGCCCAGAATCCGGCGGATCACCGGAGCGGCGAAGGGATAGTGGGTGCAGCCTAAGACCAGGGCATCCAGCTGCCCCTGATAGGGCTCCAGAATGGGCCGCAGCAGCGCCTCGCAGGCGGGGCTGTCCCCCAGACCCTGCTCCACCAGCTCCACAAGGCCGGGGGCGGGGATCTTGGTCACCTGGCAGTTGTCCGTGAACCGGTGGAGGAGCAGATCGAATTTCTCCTCCCGGAGGGTGACCTGGGTGGCCATCACACCGATGTGGCCCCCGGGGAAATGGTCCGAGGCGACTTTCAGCGCCGGCTCAATGCCGATGACGATGAGCTCGGGATAAATCCGGCGCAGGTCGGTGATGGCGGCGGCTGTGGCGGTGTTGCAGGCCACTACCAGGGCCTTCAGGCCGTAGGTCATGAGCTTTTGGGCAGCTTCCAGGGTCAGCTCCCGAACCTCCTGGGTGGGCCGGGTGCCGTAGGGAGCGTTGGCGGAGTCCCCGTAGTAAAGGTAACGCTCCTGGGGCATTTCCCGCACCAACTGGCGCAGCACACTGATGCCTCCCACACCGGAGTCGAAAACAGCGATATAATCCCTAGGGGTATGCAAGCCAGATCCCTCCTTCTGCTTATTTCGCCTATTGTACCAAAAAAACCGCCGTCTTGCAATGGCTCCCGGGAGATTTCTCTCCCATTTGTCCGGGGAAAGCGGGTTGACGGTGGCGGGATTTTGTGCTATGATGAATCCCAGAGATGCCGCTGTGGTGGAATCGGTAGACACAGGGGACTTAAAATCCGATGACTTAAAAGGATTATCAGATTGAAAACTTGTTGCGCTGCAATGGGTTTTCAATCGAACTGTCCCTCTCGGCATTTCAGTTACCTCCTGAGTTGCCTCCAAATTTCACACAACTTGCAAGGTCCGATTTTTCAATTTCATACACGCCGCTATGGTGGAATAGGTAGACACCGTGGACTTAAAATCCACTGAAAGGTGACTTTCGTACCGGTTCGAGTCCGGTTAGCGGCACCAAAAACAGCTGTTTTGGAAACAAAATGGCTGCTTTTTGTTTAGATAATAAGGAAGTTATTTCAATCTCCTTATTCCTGTTTCTGGGTTCCCGGCAGAATCTGAAGAATCGCGTTTGCGGAACTGATCTTGGAAGCAAATTCCTGATGCACATAAATATTTGCCGTGGTGGAAATCGTGCTGTGCCCCAGCCAGGACTGAATATCCTTTAGGCTGACACCGTTGGCCAGAAGCAAGCTGGCACAGCTATGCCGGAGATCATGAAAGCGAATGCGGCGCATATTATGTTCTTCCAGAAGCTTCGGGAGCTTGGTGCTGAGATAGTCAGGCCTCATCAGCTCGCCAAGTTCATTGACATAAATGTAATCCAGATACTCGGTGCAATAGCAGTTTCCACAGAGCCGACGATTCAATGCTTGTTCTTCCTTGATTCGCAGCAGCAGTTCCTCGAAAGGAGCCACCAGCGGAAGAGTACGGCAACTGGATTTCGTCTTGGTGCGGTCCTTCAGCACCAGATAGTGCTGGCCATCATCATAGATGTCCATTGCCGTGTGCTTGATGGAGATGGTTTTGCGCTCAAAGTCGATTGCATCCCACCGCAGACCTACCACCTCACTGCGGCGCAGGCCGTAGTAGGCGGCGAGGAACACACCCAGCTCCAGAGAAGTACCTTTGACCAAATCAAACAGCGCACCTAACTCCTTTTCGTTGTAATAGGAAGCTGTATACTTACCCAGACGGGGCAACTCAACCTTACTTGCGGGATTGCTGGGGATCAGATCCATCCGCACGGCATACTTCAATGCGTTGCTGATACTGGCATGGCGGTGCTTCACGGTGTTGGCACTAACCTTGCGTTCCTTCATTTCATAGGTGTAATAGTCCTGGATGTGCTTGGCTGTGACCTCAGTCAACCTCAATTCCGGATGCTTCTGATCGAAGTACGGGATAATAAATTTCTCTACAGCAGATTTGTATGATACATAGGTGTTCAAATCTACAGTAGTGTGCTTCACATCCAGCCAGTCCCGCATAAACTTGCTGAACAGGATAACCGCAGGTCCTTGCCTTTGTGCAAGGGCCTTTCCTTCTATCTGTCGTTCCAGTTCATCGGTCATGGCAATGCGGGCTTCCATTAGCATTTTTTCCGCCTTTCGCTTATTGCCTTTTACGGGAGGACCGGTAGATTTGGTGGGGGTACGGCGCTTGCCCTCTGCATCAATATAACTGAGGACAATGTAGTAGTAACCTTTCGTTTCACGCAGATGACCTGCAACCATATATAAATAACCTCCTTAATTATGGTACACAGCATCCGTCGTTGACACGATACCAGTATACCAAAGGGATTTTTCCGAGGCAACTGTGTGAAATTACAGACCCATGTACTCTAAAATAAACAGCTTGGGAATTTTATACTCCCGTCCAACACGAATACTTTTGATTTTTCCAGACTTGAGCAACGCATATCCGGTTTTAATATTGATACCGAGCATTTCAGACATTTGTGCTGCATCAACAATGTCGGGATAGCCTTTGAACAAAAGCTGATATGCTGATTCCTTTTTGATGGCCGACACCTCCTATAGTTTTGTAGACTCAGCTAATAATCACCGTGAGATGGTTATTAGGTGAAACTACAAACGGCAAGGTCCGAGAAATCAGACCTTGCCGCCTATAAATGTAATTGTTGTCAGTCTCCCCAAACTCCGTTCCTGTCCCTGGATCTCAGCGACGTACTGCTCTGCTGGTGCGCTCATATCATCGCGTCGCTTAACCCAGAGAATGTATCCCATCTGGCTGATCATGCAATTTTCAAGGTACAGGTAGCTCGGATTGGCTACAACTATATTATAAGGAAAGTGAATTTTTATGGAACTGCCCCATAGGCAGACTTACGGTGCCAAACAGGCAGAGAAGATTTATAATTTTGTTTTTATAGATTCGCATGCCGAAATGATTATGCCTACATTACGGAGAATATCATTGTTTCTTTCTGCATTTAGCCCAAGAAGGTAGTCTGCCGATATATCTAGTTTTTCGGCTAATGAAATGAGTAGCTGTACCGACGGCCCGCGTAGCCCGGTCTCTATCTTGCTGAGATGTTTTGTGGTGATATTTAGCATCTCGGCAAGCCGTTCTTGTGTCAATTTTCGATCATCCCGGATCTCTTTTATCCGTGCCCCAAACACCTTTGAATCAAATAACATATTTACTTCCTCCGCAAATAAAAATTCTGCGAATCGCAATTCGCAGAGGAACCATAAACCATGGTGGTGATATGGGAGGTGATGCGGAGGTGATATGAAGGTGACGCGGTGGTGATATGGAGGTGATATGAAAAATCGAGTGATATGGAGGTGATACGAAGGTGATATAGAGGTGATATGGGCCGTCAGAAAGGTTCATCAGCGAAAAAAGGGC
>CAYRYT010000042.1:10794-12876 GCA_964428625.1 uncultured Oscillospiraceae bacterium
AGGTGATATAGAGGTGATATGGGCCGTCAGAAAGGTTCATCAGCGAAAAAAGGGCAGTCCCAGCATTGCGGGACTGCCCATTGTGGTTCAAGGGATTCAGTTTTCGTGTGCCTCTAATTTCCTCAGGAGATCTTCAAAGTCATTCTCCGTCAGAACCTGCTTTGCCGCCTTCAGCTCGTTCTTTGCGATCTCGCCCATTCCCAGGTGATTCATTGCGTAAATCAGCCAGTAATAGGCATCGGCGCTGCCGGGGATGGCTCCCAGGGCGATGTTAGCATATTCCAAAATACACACATAGTCGTTAGCCATATCCAGGCTGGAAAGCAATTGATTGATAACGCCGGCATAGCGGAGACTGTAATGTGCTACAGTGGGCATAAACCAGTGCTCGCCGCTGTAAACATCCAACGGGCCATGCTTGTAAAGGTCCATTGCTTTTTTCAGCAGGTGTCCTTTTGCCTGGAGATCAGCAGTTACTTGAGCCTTGTTCCAAAGATCTTCAAAAATACCCAGATCTGTGATGATATTCAAATCAGGACTGAGCCAATAGCCACTGCCGGTGGATTCAATAAGCCGATAATCAGAAATCAGGCTGAACATCTGCTGGCAGCGATAGACAAGACTTTTGACATTCATGCCGGCTTTGCTCAGATCGTCCTCAGGCCACAGATCCCGGACAATCTCATAAGGCGATGCCGGTCTTCTGGTATGCTGCAGGAGATATACGATCAGCTTGTTGATTTTGGGTGATTTCAGGTCTTTTTCTGTAAGAACACCCTTGGAGGTGATGATCTGCAACTCATCAAAAATATTGATGATAATATCGGAATCCTTCTGGATAGCATCTGGAATCAGCTTCAGTTTGGTACTGTCCATCAGCCTTTTCTCGTTGACAGAGGATACTGCAACAAACGCCATCATCTGAAGCAGGCTGCTTCGGTTCAAGTAACGCTTGGGATTTCGGACAATCAGAAATCCCGTGGGCCGCTTCCAGAACGGAACGGCAATGATGGATCGGACACCGCATTGAATCATAAACGAATATTCCTGAGGCGAGGATTTTGCAATATCTTCGGTGTCATGTATGACCATGGGAGTGCCGTGCATCAGAGCATTGATCCAGCGCACCAAATATTCACCTTCCTGAAGATCACCGAAGCTGTTGGGGGTCATACCGCCGGTCTTACGATTATACCACCATAACGTAGACCAGACCTTCATGGTCAGATCGGCTTCCATAATGCCTGCCCAGTCACCATCGTAGAAGGTAACAGTAGCCATTAGCATTTTTGTAATGATTTCTTCAGGATTGTCCGTATTGTGGAGGTGTGCTTCCAGTTCGCGCAAAGTGCGTTCAAACTGGAGAGCGTATTGGATTTCCTCCGGACTGAAATCCATCATAGCAGGATTATTTCCTGTCCCATTATCCGTATTCTCCGCTAACATAAAACCGCATCCTTTCAAAAAACAGCGCAAAACCATACCAGTGAAATCACCTGGCGGTTTTGCGCTGTAGTTGTCTGATGCCGCCAGATGTGGTCTGGCAAACCAAAAATTGTGAGCAGACTTGGCGGAATTAAAGCTGGTCAGCGGTTAATACTCGCTGCTGTTCCAAAAGAATATCAATCATTTTGCTTACAGCGACTAGTGTTGTAGGGGTGCACTGGTCGAGCTTATGTGCAATTTCGGTATCAATGATACAATCGCGCTGTGTGAACGGGGTATCCAAAAGAAAGTAGTTCAAATCCTTGTCAAGAACGGAAGATATTTTCAACAGCATGGTGAGGGATACTTTTGTCTGACCGATTTCAACATCTGGGATTTCAATGCTGCGGAGCTTTCGGTATCGCCGCTGCGATCTACCCGCCGTTTGGCGTTGAACAGTTCCTGGCAAAGCTCTGTCAGCTGTGAAATCTTCGATTCCGTACCGGATTGATATTGGGCAAGCTGATCTGCGGTTTCGATATGCTCCCGGCCCAGAAGCTCCATCTGGGCGATCAGGCTGTCCATGTTCTTCAGATCCTCGCGCATAAAACTTCATGCAGCATTACATTCTTGCACCAGGATGAATGAAAACGTGGT
>CAYRYT010000043.1:0-12739 GCA_964428625.1 uncultured Oscillospiraceae bacterium
ATAACGGCACCTCCTTAAAAATTGCCTCCCTGTTTCACCCCGCCCACTGAAATTTTGGGAAACGACCAACTACATTTGCCGCCGGGGGCTGAAAAAAGACCGCAAAAAAATAGCCCTTTTTCACAGGTAGAATCATTTTATCACAGGGGATGGCTGGTGTCAATGATTTTTTTCTTTATTTTTTTCCTTTTTTGTATTATAATGGTCGGGAATTCAGAAAAGGAGGGATCCGCATGAAACGGGTCATGGGCATTGACTACGGTGACGCCCGGACGGGCATTGCCCTGTCGGATCTGCTGTGCTCCCTGGTGGGCTCCACCACGGTGATCCACAGCTGCAACGATGAGAAAACCATTGCCGAAATCCAGAAGATCATCGCCCGGGAGGATGTGGGGGAGATCGTCATGGGCTACCCCAAGAATATGAACGGAACGGAGGGCCCCCGGGCCCAGCTTTACCGCGCTTTTGCGGAAAAACTGGAAGCTGCCACGGGGATGCCCGTGGTTCTGTGGGATGAGCGCCGGACCACGGTGGAGGCCCACAACATTCTGTCCGCCCACAATTACCACGGCAAAAAGCGGAAGAATACGGTGGATGCCGTCGCTGCATCCCTGATTCTGGAAGGATATCTGGCCTTCCGGAAGCGGTGAAGGCCTATTCCTTCGGCCGGTAAAGAAATTCCCGCAGACCGGTGTATACCAGAAGTAAGCCGAAGAGGATCTCCAGCCACCGGGGGCTGAGCTGTCCGGGCAGGCAGGAGAAGATCCCGGCGGTGACTGCACCGGTGATCATGGAGGGCCAGAGCTTCCCCAGGGGAAGGCTGCCCTGCTTCCCGCGGAACAGGCAGCTGATCAGGGCCGACGGGAAGAAGAACATCAAATTGATGGCCCGGGCTTCCCCGGGCTCCAGGGACATGACCAATGTCAGCCAGAGGATCAGAAGACTCCCGCCTCCGGTGCCCAAACCGGTGAGAAAGCCCAGGATGATGGCCGCAAGAAACGGAATTACCATAAATACCGCACCCCGCCCCAGAGAATCATCAGGCCCAGACCCCGGCGAAGCCAGAGAACGGGGATCCGCTTTCCCCATGTTCCCGCCAGGACCCCGCCAACAGCGCTGCCCAGCAGATAGGGCAGGGAAGCAGCCCAGGGCAGCCCCTGGCCCCAGGCGGTGACGGTGAGGGAGACCAGGCAGATGGGGATCATCACCGACAGGCAACCGGGGAACAGCTCCCCGGGGGACAGGTCATTGTGCTTTGCCAGCAGGGGAACCAGGAGCATCCCGCCCCCGGCCCCAAATAGCCCGTTGATCGCACCGGCAGCCAGGCCGGGAAGACTTCGCTTGCAAATTGTCCAAACACCCATAAAAATACCTCCTGAGGAAATGGTTTCCTCAGGAGGTTTCTTTTATGCGAAAAACTTAGGAAGCGGAGGTGGTGCTGGGGGTGATAATCAGATCCAGAGACAGGAGGGAGATATCCTTCAGCTCAGCCTTGACAGCCTCAGCCAGCGCGGTGTTCCACTCGTTCTGGGCATCGGACTTCAGGGTGTTGGAGATCATGGTATCCCGGTAGTTCAGCTCGCTGTCGCCCACATAGTACATGACATGGTAGCCAAACTCGGATTCAATGATTTCGGTGTCGCCGGGCTGATGATCGGCGCAGGCCCAATCCCGGAAGGTTTCCACATAACCCGCGGTGGGGTAGATGTTCTCGTACAGACCGCCCACGCCCTTGGAGCCGGTGTCATCGGTCTTCTCGTCGGCCAGAGCAGCGAAGGAGTCCTCGGTAGCCTCGCCGGCCTTCCACTCGTTGAGCAGAGCTTCGGCCTCAGCCTTGGCGGCAGCCTTCTCCTCGTCGGAGTAGACGGTGTTGTTGCTGTCGTCCTTGGTGCCGCCCTCGTACTGGGCCAGGATGTGCCGGACATTGCTCAGCTTCACGGTGTTGGGATCCATGCCCTTGAACAGGACCACATAGTAGCCGTTGATGGTGGTGGTCTCCTCACCATCCTCGTCCTTGGTGGTGGTAGCATTCTCCAGAACGGTGACATCGCCTTCCTTGCGGTCCTCAGCGGTGATCCAGTCCAGAACATTGGTGGGGTAGGAGCCGGAGAAGCCGGAGTACAGGGTGTCGTTCACCTGGGTGCTGGCGGCGGTGGTGCTTTCCTTATTGATGTCCAGGGCCTTGATGTACTTGTCCAGCAGGTCCTGGGTGGTGCCCTTCAGCAGGGAATCTGCGGCTTCCTTGGCAGCAATCACGGAAGCGGCCTTCTCCTCGTCGGAGTAGGTGGTGGTCTTGCCATCCTCACTGGTAGTGCCGCCCTGGAGGAAGCTGTTGGCGCTCAGGGGGTAGATGGCGAAGCTGTAGTTGTTGAATTCCTTGGCGTGCTCGCTGTCGTAATTCCGGATCTCCTCGTCGGTGTAGGACAGGGCGTAGTAGTGGGCAGCGTAGTAAGAGTCGGCCAGAGCGGTCATCTCCAGGTACTTGGTGTAGGTGCTCTCGTCGGCACCGTTGCCGTACATAGCCTTCAGGTAGGCGTTGACGCTGGAATACTTATTGTAGTTGGCATTGACGCTCAGGTTCTTGATTTTGGTATCCAGGGTGGTCTGCTCATCCTCGGTGAGGGTGTGCTTCTCGGCAACAGCCAGGTCATACAGGGCAACGGTGTTCTTGGCATTGGCCACGGCGGCATCCACGAAGTAGTCAGCCCAGGTGCGGTTGTTGGCAGTGTCGTAAACCTGGGAGCTCAGGGACTTGGTCAGGTCCAGGTTCATCATGGACAGGAAGTAGCTCATGTAGTTGCCATACTTATTGTACCAGTTGTTGTAGGCAGAGCTGATGGAATCGATGTAGAAGTAGTTCAGTTCCGCAGCGGTGAAGCTGTGGGATTCCACGGTCAGGGCAGTGGTGTGCTGCTCACGGTAGCCGGAGTTCTCAAAATTGGTCTTGACGACGGCGGCCACGGCAATGGCCACAGCCAGAACCATAACCACGATAAAGGTGATGGTATAGGCTCGCAGGGACTTGGCTTCCTTCAGTTCGGCACGCTGCTTCTCGGTCATGGGAGCGGCGTCCGTTCCCTTACGGGGATCATTCTTGCTAAATGCGCTCATGTGAATCGTTCCTCTCATTGTACGGATAGTTTGCGGGTGCGTTTGCACGCATAGACCTGTGTATTATAACCTATTCCTCCCCAGGTTGCAAGGGGAAAAACTGGAAGAATGGGGAATATTTAAAAAATTTACAATTTCAACGGGGGGATTTTCCCGGAAGAAGGGTGAAAAAAACCCGGAGAGCAAGCTCTCCGGGTCCTCTCCCACTTTAGCCGTATGCATCCGATTATGACCTGCACAGAAAGGCAGGTGGGTTGCCGCTCCCTAACATCGCTGCTCCCAACATCCACCCCTCGTCGAAGCGGGGGCGGGAGGTCTGCAATCCGGAAGGGAAACTAACTTCCCGAATTCAAGATGTGGGTCCAAACGGACACACCACGCACCAAGCAGGAAAAAAGGCTTATTCGTCGGATCCTTCTTCGTACAAAGAATCCATGATCAGCTGGTAGACCGTTTCCAGCTCCTGCTGATCTTCGATGGCGGTGAGCAGAGGCTCGCCATCTTCTTCCACGGACTTGAGGATGGAAACCTCCAGATCCTCCCGTTCGTCGTCGGCCAGGGTGACGGCCAGGTAGGTACAGCCGTTATGCTCCAGGGTGGTGAGAATCTCCAGCTCGAATTCCGTGCCGTCCTCGTCCACGATGGTCATAAAGTCGGAGCCGTATTCCTCCGCCATGGGAATCACCTCATTTCTTTTACTGGCTTTATTCTAGCGTGTTTTCTCCGTAAAATCAAGAGGGAATCTGCCCGGAAGATAGATTTCGGCATTTCCGACAAATTTTGTCGAGGGGGAGCCGGGAGGCCACCGGCCCTGGCTGGGGGATTTGTTCCTATTTTGCCCAAGTGTTTTCCTTTCATCCGAGATATTTATTAAAGGATTATTTATAATTTGGGTCTTTCGTTTTTCAGCGGGGTATGCTATAATCATATGAACGGTAGAATAGCATTATAACATCCCATTCAGCAAAGACATTCAGACCCCGCGGGCTCTGTCCGGGAGTAATGGAGGTAACCATAATGTCCAAAGAACAGAAAAATAACGAACAGCATCAGCAATGGCAGCCCCATTGGATCTTGCGTGCGCTGCACAGGATCTGGCAGGCGGCTTTTTCCGTCATCAAGGTCGCCCTGGGCGCGGTTGCCACGGTGGTGGTGATCCTGACAGTGTGCCTGCTGGTTTTCGCCGGTCTTCTGGCGGATTATCTGGAGCAGGATGTGATCCCCAATGCCGGTGTCACCCTGAACCAGCCCCTGTCCCTGACTTCCGATGTGCTCTATGTGGACAGCAACGGAAAGATCCAGACGCTGCAGACCATTGAGTCCACCGAGGCCCGGAAATGGGCCAGCTTCGAGGATATTCCCCAGGCGCTTATCGATGCCACTGTGGCCATCGAGGATAAGCGCTTCTATGAGCATCAGGGCGTGGATTGGCTGACCACCATTAAGGCCTGCGCCGGTATGTTCTTCAGCGATTCCAACGCCGGTGGCTCCACCATCACCCAGCAGCTGGTGAAGAACCTGACGGAGGAAAATGATATCACCGTCCAGCGGAAGGTGAAGGAATGGTTCAACGCCGCCGCTGTGGAAAAGCAGTACACCAAGGATGAAATCATGGAGAACTACCTGAACATCATCTACCTGGGTGAAAACGCTTACGGTGTGCGCAGAGCTGCTGCCGTGTATTTCGGCAAGGAGCTGGAAGCCCTGACCCCTGCGGAGTGCGCCAGCCTCATCGGCATCACCAATAATCCCTCGATCTATGATCCCTATGCTTCTGCCTTTGTGTTCGGACCGGACCAGGTCGTGATGACCGGCGCGGAGCGGAACCAGCTGCGCCAGCGCACCATTCTGGCGGAGATGTACAGCCAGGGCTATCTCACCGACGAGGAGTATCAGGAGGCGCTGGATCAGGAGCTGGTGTACAAGGATGGCATTGACGCCGAGGATCGAATGACCACCTGCGATAACAAGGAATGCGGGTTTAAGGATATCGGCCGGAATTTCACCCTGGGCGAGGACGGGGAGTATTACTGCCCGGAATGCGGCCAGAAGGTCGAGCTGGCCAAGAATCTGTCTAAGGGTGTGTATTCCTGGTTTGTGGATACGGTGCTGGAGGATGTTATCCAGGCGCTGATGGATCAGGACGGCGTGGAATGGAACGACTCCACGCGTGCCACTTACCTGGAGAAGATCCAGACCGGTGGCTATCATATTTTTTCCACCTATGATGAGGAAGTCCAGAACCAGATCGACAAGATCTACGAGGATCTGGACCAGATCCCCGAGACCCGTTCCGGCCAGCAGCTGGAATCCGCCATCGTGGTGGTGGACAACCGCACGGGCTACATTGTGGGCATGGCCGGCGGCGTGGGTGAGAAGACCGTCCACGATGCCTTTAACCGGGCGACGGAGGCCCGCCGCTCCAACGGCTCATCCATCAAGCCTCTGACGGTTTATGGCCCCGCTTTCGAGCTGGGGATCATCAATCCCACCACGGTCATCAAGGATCTGCCCCTTTATTACGATGCCAACGGTCCCTTCCCCCGGAATGACGACCGCCGCTACTACTATTCCCGAACCATTTTCAAGGGCATTACCAGTTCCGTCAACGCTGTGGCGGTGAATGTGCTGGATTCCATTGGTGTGGGATACAGTTACGAATTCGCCAAGGAAAAGTTGCGGCTCCACGGCCTGGTGTCCTCCGATATGGACTACGCCCCTCTGGCCCTGGGCGCCGAGGCCTACGGCGTCACCGTGCGGGATATGACCTCCGCCTTCGCCACCTTTGCCAATGACGGTGAGTGGCGGGAGGGCCTGACCTTCACCAAGGTCTACGACAGCGACGGCAATCTGGTGCTGGACAACACCCAGGAATCGGAGCAGGTGTTCAGCGAAAAGACCGTCAACTATATGAACTACTGCCTGACCAATGCGGTTCAGTCCGGTACCGGTACCGCCGCCAATATCTACAGCCAGTATGTGGCCGGCAAGACCGGTTCCTCCGGCAGCAACCAGGACCGGTGGTTCTGCGGCTACACGGATTATTACACCGCCGCGGTTTGGTGCGGCTATGAGTACGCTGAGGAGATCATCTTGGTGGGCAACACCGCCAACCCCGCCGCCCGCCTGTGGAAGAAGGTCATGGAACCCCTCCACAACGGCCTGCCCGCTGTCCGTCTGTACAGCACCAGTGGCATGGTGTCCGTGAATATGTGCCGGGATTCCGGCAAGGTGGCCACGGAGGCCTGCTATGCGGACTTCCGCATCGGTGTGGATGGCTTCCACCGGGTCGAGGACGGCATCCTGGTCTACGCGGACGAGGCACCCAAGGAAAAGTGCGACAAGCATGTGATGGTGGATTTCTGCGACGAGGGCAAGGCCGCCGCCAATGAATACTGCAAGCTCTTTGCCGAGGCCCAGGGCACCAAGCTCAGCGAAAAGTCCCTGGTGAAGATGACCCAGGAGGAGATCGATGAGCTGCTGAAGGCGGAGAAGTACCGTCTGGAGCCGGAGTATCTCATGGATGCCTATGTGTATCTGGTGGACAAGAACGGCAAGGACGGCGTCTGGACCGGCTTCCACAATGATTATAAGGACAACAAGGCTCCCTATATTACCTGCACTGTCCACACCAAGGAAGCCTGGGAGGCTTATCAGAAAGAACACGGTACCACCGATCCCGAGAACCCCACCGACCCCGAGGACGGTTCCGCAACTTTTCCGAAGTTTCCCTGGATCGGCTGGTAACCCTGACATAATAAGGAGATAATATGATCTGGATATCTGATCAGTGGAAAGAATATGAGGTGCTGGACACCTCCGATGGCGAGCGGCTGGAGCGCTGGGGTAACTATATCCTGGTGCGTCCTGACCCCCAGGTGATCTGGAATACCCCCAAGACCGCCCGGGAGTGGAAGAATTACGATGCCCGCTATGTCCGTTCCTCCACCGGCGGCGGCCGGTGGACGGATCACGACCTGCCGGAGCGCTGGCTGGTGCGGTATAAGGACTATCTGACTTTCAATGTTAAACCCATGAACTTTAAGCACACCGGCGTGTTCCCGGAGCAGGCGGCGAACTGGGACTTCATCCGGGAGACCTGCGCCCGTGCCAGCGCCCAGCGGCCCATCCGGGTGCTGAATCTCTTCGCGTATTCCGGTGGCGCCACCCTGGCGGCGGCGGCCGGTGGGGCGGAGGTATACCATGTGGATGCCTCCAAGGGCATGGTCGCCTGGGCGAAGGAAAACGCCGCGGCCTCCGGTCTTTCTGACCGGCCCATCCACTGGATCGTGGATGACTGCGCCAAGTTCATCCAGCGGGAGATCCGCCGGGGCCGTCGCTACGATGGCATCATTATGGATCCTCCCAGCTATGGCCGGGGCCCCAGTGGTGAGATTTGGAAGATGGAGACCAGCTTCTATCCCTTCCTGCTGGAAACGGCGAAGCTGTTGACGGATGATCCGCTGTTTGTGATCATCAATTCCTATACCACAGGGCTGGCTCCCTCCGCGGTGGGCTATGCTGCAGATGTGGTTTTCGGTCAGAAGCATGGGGGACATACCCAGGTGGGCGAGCTGGGGCTGCCGGTGAGAAGCAGCGGTCTGATGCTGCCTTGCGGCTCCACGGGACGCTGGACACCCTGAGGGGGAGGAAACGGATTTTGACAGAATCGATCAAAGCACAACACTCGGCTTTTTCTTATCCGGGCGTGGACAACACGCCCGGCATTGCCGTATTTGAGGATCTCGACCTGACGGTGGAGAAGGGCTCCTTTGTGACCATTCTTGGCTCCAACGGCTGCGGAAAATCCACCCTGGCCAAGCTTTTTAACGCAATTTTGCTGCCTACCGGCGGCAAGGTATGGGTCTGCGGTATGGACACCGCAGACGACGAGAGATTTATGGCCATCCGCCGGTGTGTGGGTATGGTGTTCCAGAACCCGGACAACCAGATCGTGGCCAATGTGGTGGAGGAGGATGTGGCCTTCGGCCCGGAGAATCTGGGGGTGGCAAGCCCCGAGATCCGTAACCGGGTAGACAAGGCCCTGAAGCAGGTGGGTATGTACGAATATCGGGAGCATGCCCCCCATCTGCTCTCCGGCGGACAGAAGCAGCGGGTTGCTATTGCTGGTGTTATTGCCATGGAGCCCCAGTGCATCGTCCTGGACGAGCCCACGGCCATGCTGGACCCCAAGGGTCGCCGGGAGGTACTGGATACCATCCACCGCCTGAACCGGGAGAAGGGGATCACCGTAATTCTGATCACCCATCACATGGATGAGGCCATCCACGCTGACCGGGTGGTGGTCATGAACCGGGGGAAGATCTGCCTGGACGGTACGCCCAAGGCGGTGTTCTCCCAGCCGGATCGTCTCCACAGTCTGGGCCTTGCCGCCCCGGATACGGTGGAGCTCTGCCGGGAGCTGAATGGCCTGGGGTGGTCCCTTCCCCTGGACAAGCTGGATGTTGACGAATGCGCCCAGGCGATTTTCCGGGCGCTTCGGGGTTGAGCCATGGGAGGAACGATCGTGACACCTATTTTAGAGGTTAAAAACCTGAATCATATTTATTCCGCCGGCACCCCCTTTGAGCATCAGGCATTGGAGGATGTTTCCTTCTCCCTGGCACCCGGGGAATTTGTCGGCGTGATCGGACATACAGGTTCCGGAAAATCCACCCTGATGCAGCACCTGAATGGTCTGCTGAAGCCCAGCTCCGGCCAGGTGCTCCTGGACGGGAAGGATATCTGGAGCGACAAGGCCTTTACCCGGCAGACCCGATTCCGTATCGGGCTGGTATTCCAGTACCCGGAGTATCAGCTCTTTGAGGAAACGGTCTATGCCGATATTGCCTTTGGCCCCAAGAACATGAAGCTCTCTCCCCAGGAAGTGGATCGCCGGGTGCGGGAGGCTGCCGGATTTGTGGGCCTGACCCAGGAGCAGCTCCAGGTATCCCCCTTCGATCTGTCCGGTGGACAGAAGCGGCGGGTGGCCATCGCCGGTGTCATTGCCATGGAACCGGAGGTGCTGATCCTGGATGAACCCACTGCCGGGCTGGACCCCGAGGGCAGGGAGGAGATCCTGGAGAATATCCATGCCTACCGCCGGGGGAAAAACGCCGCCGTGATGATGGTGAGCCATTCCATGAACGATGTGGCCAAGCTGGCCGACCGGATCTTGGTAATGAACGGCTCCCGTCTGGCCATGGACGGCACGCCCCGGGAGGTCTTCGACCATGCCCAGGAGCTGCTGGATATGGGCCTGGACATTCCGGAGGTGACCCGGATCTTCCTGCGGCTGCGGGAGCTGGGGCTGGATGTGCCCCAGGTTTACACCCTGGAGCAGGCCATTCAGGCCCTGAACCAGGGGAAGGGAGGGGCGAACCATGCTTAAAGATATTACGCTGGGTCAGTATTTCCCGGGAAATTCCCCGGTTCATACCCTGGACCCCCGGACGAAGCTGATCCTCCTGGTGGCCTATATCGTTGCCCTGTTCACTGCCTCCGGCTGGGTGGGCTACGGCATTTGCTTTGCCTTCCTGGTGTGGGCCATTGCCCTCTCCCGGATCCCCCCAAAGGCCATTGTCCGGGGGATGAAGCCCCTGATCATGATTATGGTCTTTACCGGCGTGCTGAATATTTTCTTTACCGCTGGTGAGACGGTACTGGTCAAGATCGGCTTTCTGACAGTGACGGCGGAGGGCATTTTCCGGGCGGTGATGATGATCGTGCGGATCCTGATGCTGGTCACATCTACCTTCCTGCTCACCTACACCACATCCCCCATCAGTCTCACCGACGGCCTGGAATCCCTCCTGGGGCCTCTGAATAAGCTCCATGTGCCTGTCCATGAGCTGAGCATGATGATGTGCATTGCCCTGCGGTTCATTCCCACCCTTATCGAGGAGACGGATAAAATCATGTCCGCCCAGAAGGCCCGGGGCGCGGATTTTGAAAGCGGGAGCCTGATGGATCGGGTCAAGGCACTGATCCCCATTCTGGTCCCCCTGTTTATCAGTGCCTTCCGCCGGGCCGACGAGCTGGCTACGGCTATGGAATGCCGCTGCTACCAGGGCGGCGAAGGCCGGACCAAGATGAAGCTCCTGCGCTACCACCGTTCGGATTTGGTGGCCTTTGCCATTGGTGCCGGCTTGGTTCTACTGGTATTGGGCCTGGGAATTGTGGGGGTGTGAGGGAAGTATGCGCAACATTTGTATTTTCCTGACCTATGAGGGCAGCGCCTATCACGGCTGGCAGATTCAGAAAAATCTGCCAACCATCCAGGAGACGGTGGAAAAGGCGGTGGCCATGATCGTGGGCCACAGCGTCCATGTCACCGGCTGCGGCCGCACGGACGCGGGCGTCCATGCCCGGTGCTATGTGGCCAATTTCCGCACCAACTCCACCATTCCCTGTGAGCGCCTGCCCTACGCCCTGAATACCCATCTGCCGGTGGACATTGTGGTGACCAAGGCTTTCGATGTCCACGAGAATTTCAATGCCATCGGTTCCTGCGTCCGGAAGGAATATACTTATACCATTTATAATTCCCGGCTGAAGGATCCCTTCTATGTGAACCGGGCCTGGTTCTATCCCAAGCACCTGGATGAGAGGATCATGCAGGAAGCGGCCAGTCAGTTTGTGGGTACCCACGATTTTGCTGCCGTGCGCAGCGTGGGTACCGATGTGAAGTCCACCGTCCGCACGGTCTACTACTACCGGGTGGAGCGCCGGGGAGATCTGATCGAGCTGAAGGTTTGCGCCAACGGCTTCCTGTATAATATGGCCCGGGCCATGGCCGGGACGGTGGTCTACGCCGCTGAGGGGAAGATCCAGCCCGCCCAGATCGGGGCCATTCTGGATTCCGGCAACCGGACTGCCGCCGGGCCGACGGTGCCGCCGGGAGGCCTGTATATGACCCATCTGTGGTATGACGACGGGATCGAACAGTTCGAATGTACCCCTCTGCGGTAAAAGTTTATAAAAAGTTTTCCCTTTTCCTGTGGGGCTGTGGTATACTGGCCCTAAAAAGGATGAATTCCTGAAAAGGAGTGTTAGACAATGCAGCCCAAAATGTGTTCCAAGTGCAAGAAGAATATTGCCGTGGTCTTTGTGACCAAGGTGGAAAATGGTGTGACCCTGAACGAGGGATACTGCCTGAAATGTGCCCGGAGCCTGGGAATTCCCCAGATCGATGCCGCCGTGCGGCAAATGGGGATCTCCGAGGAGGATCTGGATATGCTCTCCGACGAAATGAGCAGCATGTTCGGCCAGCGGGAGGAAAATGAGGATGATGACGAGGCGGAAAGCCGCACCGCCACCTTCCCCCTGCTGAACCAGCTCTTCGGCAGCAATACTCCGGCTCCCACTTCTGATAACTTGCCCGCCAAGGCCGAGGAGAAGAAGCATACCGGGGAGCATCCCAAGAAAAAAGCCCAGAAGCATAAGTTCCTGGACAGCTATTGTATGGACCTGACCGGCCGTGCCCGGGAGGGAAAGCTGGATAAGGTCATCGGCCGGGATGTGGAGACGGAGCGGGTCATTCAGATCCTGAACCGCCGCCAGAAGAATAACCCCTGCCTCATTGGCGAGCCGGGCGTCGGTAAGACCGCCATCGCGGAGGGCCTGGCCCAGCGGATCGCTCAGGGGGATGTGCCCTACAAGCTCCGGGACAAGGAAGTGTTCCTGCTGGACCTGACGGCATTGGTGGCCGGCACCCAGTTCCGGGGCCAGTTTGAGAGCCGGATGAAGAGCCTCATCGGGGAGATCAAGGAATGCGGCAATATCATTCTGGTCATTGACGAGGTTCATAATCTGGTGGGAGCCGGAGATGCGGAGGGCAGCATGAATGCCGCCAATATCCTCAAGCCTGCCCTGAGCCGGGGAGAAATTCAGGTCATTGGTGCCACCACCTTTGCTGAGTACCGGAAATATATCGAGAAGGACGCAGCCCTTGAGCGTCGGTTCCAGCCTGTTTCTGTGGCAGAGCCGACCATTGAGGAGGCCTGCCAGATCCTTCAGGGCGTGGCCAAGAGCTATTCCCAATACCACAGTGTCGAAATCTCCCCGGAGATCGCCCGGCAGTGCGTCATTCTCTCCGAGCGGTATATCACCGACCGTTTCCTGCCGGACAAGGCCATTGACCTGCTGGACGAGGCTTGCTCCGATGTGAATCTGCGGTGCAAGGAGATTTCCCAGCTGGCAGAGCTGAAGAAGGAGCGGGATGATTACGAGCTGGAGCTGCGGATGCTCAACGAGGACACGGAGAACCAGAACTACGAGCGTCTGGCCCATATCCGTAGCCGCCTGTGCCAGATCGCAGCCCGGATCGAGGAGCTGGAGGCACTGCCCACGCCCAAGCTCACCATGGAAAACCTGGCTCGGATCATTGAACTGTGGACGAAAATTCCCGCATCCAAGATCAAGGCTCAGGAATACGAACAGATCAAAGGCTTGGCGGATCGGCTCAAGACCCATATTGTGGGCCAGGATGAAGCCGTGGAGGCTGTTTCCCGGGCCATTCGCCGGAACCGTGTCGGAATCAGCCCCAAGAAGAAGCCTGTTTCCTTCATCTTCGTCGGCCCCACCGGTGTGGGTAAGACGGAGCTGGTTAAGCAACTGGCGGACGATC
>CAYRYT010000044.1:0-12469 GCA_964428625.1 uncultured Oscillospiraceae bacterium
TCCATATACTTGGTGGTGGAGTGGGTCACGATGTCCGCACCCCAGCGAATGGGCTGGCAGTTGATGGGCGTGGCGAAGGTGTTATCCACGATCAGGGGGACACCATGGCTGTGGGCTGCCCGGGCGAATTTCTCAATATCCAGCACCGTCAGGGCGGGGTTGGCGATGGTCTCGCCAAAGACCACCTTGGTGTTGGGCCGGAAGGCGGCGTTCAGGGTCTCCTCGGAGCAGTCCGGGTCCACGAAGGTCACATCAATGCCCATGCGCTTCATGGTCACGCTGAACAGGTTGAAGCTGCCGCCGTAGATGGTGGCGCTGGAGACGATATGGTCCCCGCAGGAGACAATGTTGAACACTGCCAGGAAGGTGGCAGCCATACCGGAGCCGGTGAGCATGGCGGCGGTACCGCCTTCCAGGGCAGCGATCTTTGCCGCAACGGCATCACAGGTGGGGTTTGCCAGACGGGAGTAGAAGTAGCCCTCTGCCTCCAGGTCAAAGAGCTTTCCCATTTCGTCGGCGGTGCCGTACTGGAAGGTCGTGCTCTGCACAATGGGCAGCTGGCGGGGCTGGCCGCTGGCGGGGGTATAGCCACCCTGGATGCACAGCGTCTCGGCGCGGAATTTGGAATCCATGGATAATCACCTCATCGAAAAGTTTCTGGGGATATTGTACGCCTCCGGGCGAAATTTGTCAATGGTCCCGGGGTGCTTCCCCTTACAGCAGGCCCACCAGATCCAGGCTGGGGGTCAGGGTTTCGGCACCGGGCTGCCATTTGGCCGGGCAGACCTGGTCGCCGTGGTCATAGACAAACTGGCAGGCCTGGAGCTTGCGCAGGAGCTCCTGGGCATTGCGGCCCACATTCCCGGCGCTGATCTCATAGGATACGATCCGTCCCTGGGGATCCAGGAGGAAGCTGGCCCGTTCAGCGACGCCCTCGTCGGGGATGAGCACATCGAAATCCCGGCACAGGGCATGGGTGGGATCAGCCAGCATGGGATAGCGGATCTTCTGAATGCGGTGGGAGGCATCGCGCCAGGCCTTGTGGACAAAGTGGGTATCCGTGGAAACGGCGTAGATTTCACAGCCGGCATCCCGGAACTGGTCATACAGCTCGGCCAGATCCTCCAGCTCCGTGGGGCAGACGAAGGTGAAGTCCGCCGGATAGAAGAAAAATACGCTCCAGGCACCCAAAATATCCGCTTTGGTGACGGTGCGGAAGGCCTGCTGATGGAAGGCCTGCACGGAAAAATCTCCGATTTCCTTATGGATCATGGACATGGTGGTTCCTCCTTGAAATAAAATATCCCCGGGGGATTTTCTCCATCTTATCACAATTTTCTCCCGGTGTAAACCGATTTTCCCCGGAGCTTCCCTTGCAAATTCTCCCGGAGTGTGTATAATGAAATCATCCTACCGAAAGAGAAGGTTTTGATTATGAAGAAACTATGGAAAAAGATATTGACGATTCTGGCCATCCTGGTGGTGGTCCTGGGAGTGGGCTATATCCTGCTGGGGGCCCTTCCCAGACAGGAGAACTACATCGGCCTGAATTCCCAGCGCACCCAGGGGGAGCTGCCCCTGCTCATCGCCCACGGCGGTGGCAATAAGGAATTCCCCGACAACACCCTGGAGGCGTTCTACAATGCCTACAGCGTGGATAGCCGGGTACTCATGGAGACGGATGTGAGCATCACCAAGGACGGCGTGGTGATCCTGTCCCACGATACCACCCTGGACCGCAAGACCAATGTCACCGGTGCCATTGCCGACTGGAATTATGCGGATCTCATCGCCCAGAAGGTGGATTTTGGCTATACGAACCCCACCGAGGACGGTGTCCTATCCGGCGACCGGGTGAAGTTCACTACGGAGGATGGAAAAATCGTCACCCCGCTGGATGTGGAATATCCCCAGGGCGTTGCGCCCCGGGACGAGGAAGTGTTCCTGGCCACGACTCTGGAGGAACTGCTGGAGGCTTTCCCCGAAAACGGTATCAATGTGGAGATCAAGCAGTCCGGGGAGCTGGGTATGCGCTGCCTGGCCCAGGTGCTGCAGATCGTGGAGGCCCACGATGCCTTTGACCGGGTGGTGCTGGCCAGCTTCCACGAGGAGATCCAGGCGGAATTTGTCCGGTTGCTGGAATCCGGAGAAGTGCCGGAGAATTTTATGTATTCCCCCGCTTATGGCTCTGCCACCAAGTTCTATGTCCTGCAACTGCTGAACCTGGATATGTTCTATGGCGACCGGGTTGCCGTGTTCCAGATCCCCACGGAGCAGTACGGCCTGAATCTGGCCACCCGCCATATTGTCCAGGCGGCCCACAAGCATAACCTGGCGGTGCAGTACTGGACCATCGACGATCCCCAGGAGATGGAAATGCTCATCGAGATCGGCGCTGACGGCATTATGACCAACTATCCCCACCGCCTGAAGGGAGTATATGACGCATATACCGGGGAAAACTAAACAAGTTGTTTAGAATTTATTTACGATTTTGTGACATCCCGGTCATGGCTCCGGGCTATGCTGGAGGGGCAACAGCAAAAGGAGGAAGCATTATGAAACCCAATTGGAAAAAAGCGCTGGCCATGGCTTTGTGCCTGGTCTGCCTGCTGGCTATGACCGCCTGCGGCACCCAAACCACTGCCGGAACCACCGGCACCCAGTCCCAGACACCCCCGACGACCCAGCCCAGCCAAACCACCCCCGAGGCTCAGGAATACCCCGAGGGAACGGTGTGGATCCAGCTATCCGACAGCGGCATTACTGTGGACGGTGACCCCGTAGCCACGGAGGATACCGCACCGGTGTATGCGGCCAACGATATCGTCTACTACGAAAGCGGCAAGGACATTTCCTACGGTGCCGGTTCGGATGCCGATGCTCATGACGCCGCCGAGGCGGCGGGCCACACCGTGGTCCACATCACCCAGGCCGGCACCTACCGCATCAGCGGCAAGCTCTCCGCCGGTCAGATTGCCGTGGATCTGGGCAAGGGTGCCAAGACAGATCCCACCGCCGTGGTGAATCTGATTCTGGATGGGGCGGATATCACCTGCACCGTGGCCCCGGCCATTATTTTCTACAAGGTCTACGAGTGCGACCAGGCCTGGGTGGACTTTGACGACAACAACACCGAGGGCTATGAGGCAACCTGGGATGTGGATACCACCGCCGCCGGTGCCAATGTGATTCTGGCCCGGGGCACGGAAAACACCGTCCGGGGAGCCTATGTGGCCAAGATCTACAAGCCCGAGTCCGTGGAGCTCAGCGAGGACGGCCAGGAAGTGGAAAGCGCCAAGAAGCTCCATAAGTATGATGGTGCCTTGTATTCCAAAATGTCCATGAATGTCTCCGGCGAGGGTAAGCTCACCATCTACGCCACCAACGAGGGCCTGGATTCCGAGCTTCACCTGACCATCAACAGCGGCGATATTCAAATCTTCGCCGGCAACGACGGTATCAACACCAATGAGGACAATGTCTCTGTCACCACCATCAACGGCGGCAGTCTGACCATCACCGTCACCGGGGAGACTGGGGAAGGCGACGGCATCGACTCCAACGGCTGGCTGGTGATCAACGGCGGCACCGTCACCACCTACGCCTGCTCCAGCAGCATGGACTCCGGTGTCGATGCGGATATGGGCATTTATATCAACGGCGGCACCGTCCTGGCTACGGGAAATATGTACGACCAGATCGACGGTGACGGCCAGACCTATGTGGTGCTCCAGTTTGCCAAGCGCCAGACCGGCGGCCGTGTCTACAGCCTGAAAAACGGCGACGGGGAGGTCGTGGGTCAGTGGAATCCTGCCAATGACTTCCAGTACCTGATCTTCTCCAGCCCCCAGCTGGCGGCGGGGGACTATACCCTGTGGCTGGGCGATACCCAGCTCTCCGGCCAGTATGGCGGCGCGTTTGACAGCGTGCCCGGCGGCGGGGGATGGGGTCACGGCAGCGCCGGCGGTGAGGAGCCGGGCAGTGGCATTGTGCCCGATGGCGGCGGCGACCGCCTGCCTGACAATGGGAATATCGGCCAGAAGCCGGACTATGATGTGCCGCCTCCCTCCGACGCGGCACCCAGCGACCCCGCGGAGCTCTTTGGGGAAAAGCCCCAGGGGGATATGCCCCAGGGTGGGCCGGACGGCCAGATGCCCCAGGGCGGCTTTGATATCCGGGTTGATTCCCGGGAAATCACCGTGTTCCCCATTGTGGAGGGAGTCAACTACTTCTCCAACATCGGCTGAATCTGACAAAAGCCCCTTGACTCTTACGAGCCAAGGGGCTTTCAGCGTGTCAAAAATCCATGACCATTTTTTCCGATTCCTCCTGGGACAGCTGGGTCAGCCGGGTGTCCATCACCCGGTATACCCGCTGGCACAGGCTCAGGACGCTGGGCCGGTGGGTGGTGACGATGACGGTTTTGGTGGGATCCCGGCGGATGATGGACCGCAGGACCTGGCGCTCCGTGGCCACATCCAGGGCGGAGGTGGCCTCATCCAGGAGCAGCACCGGGGCATCCCGGAGAATGGCCCGGGCAATGGCGATCCGCTGGGCCTGGCCCTCGGACAGGCCCCGGCCCCGTTCTCCCACCTTGGCGTAGAGGCCCTCCGGGAGCTTGGCGACAAACTCCCAGGCGCAGGCGGTTTCCAGCGCCTGGATCAGGGCCTCGTCGGAGGCCTCCGGCCGGACCATCCGCAGATTCTCCGCAATGGTACCGGAGAGAATGGTATTGCCCTGGGGCACATAGGCGAACAGATGCCGGGTGTCGGCGTTCAGGGCGATCTGCCGCCCGTCGGCGGCGGTGATGCGGGCGTGACCGGTCTGAGGCTGGATCAGGCCCAGGATCAGGCGGATGATGGTGGTTTTTCCCTCCCCGGAGGGGCCGACCAGGGCCACGATCTCTCCGGGAGCGGCCCGGAAGTGGGAATCGGTGATCACCTGCTTACCCTGGATGTAGGAGAAGGAAAGATCCTCCAGGGCGATGGTGAAGCCCGCCCCGGCGGCCTCGTCCAACTGGCAGCTGGCGGGAATATGAACTTCCCGGGGCAGCTCCACCAGCTCCCGGATCCGATGGGCGGAGACGGCGGAGTTCAGAAAGCCGGGGATGATGGACACCAGGGAGCTGAAGGCGGAGCTGAGGCTGCTGCGCTGCTGGAGGAACAGGGTCATGGTGCCGTAGGTGATGGCCCCCGTCCACAGCAGGAACAGGCAGTAGCCGAAGGCGGCAAACTGGACAAGGGCACCCACCAGGGAGGAGAAAATCCCGGTCTTGATGGAGAACAGGTTATAATCCAGGGACATGGCCTTGAATTTTGCCTGCCAGGCTTCCAGCTTTCCCCGGTACAGATCCGCAATGCCGAAGGATTTGATGGTGTCGAAATTATAGAAGGTCTCCGCTTCGAAGGTCATGAGCTGGCTGCTGGCCTCCCGGACCTTCTTGCCGTATTCCCGCTGCTTTTTCACCACGACCTTGGAGATCAGCAGCAGGAAGGGGGCACTGCCCAGGGCCAGCACCGCCATCACCGCGTCATAGTGGAGGATCACCAGGAAGGTGGCCACAAAGCGATAAATGGTCAGGATGATGTTGGGCAGCCAAGAAATGGCGTTGCCGCTGACGGTTCCAATGTCGGAATTGAAGCGGTTGAGCACATCGCCGTTGCTGTAGGCGCTGATGGAGAGCCAGTCCGCGTCCAGGAGCTTGGCGAAAATATCTGCCTGAATGTCATTGTTGATGTCGATGCTCAGCTTGGTGGATACCCGGCTGAGGAGACTGTCAAACACCAGGGAGAACAGGGTGCTGCCTACCATGATGAGCAGCAGCAGGGGGAGCTTCTCCGTCTGGATGCCTGTGATGATGTCGATGAGCTCCTTGCCCATGACGCTGCTCACCAGGCCAAGGGTGGTGCTGAAAATGCCGAGGAGGAGGTAAAACACAATGGCCTTCCAGTACCGGCGGCTGTAGGTGAAAATCCACTTCCAGTCGTCGATCACCTCCCGGATGGTGCCGTCTTTCCATTTCCCCGCCAGCGCGGAAAGACTGTCGAAAGTGACAGCCGCGTCCTTTTTTTCTTCCATGGGTCAATCCTTTCTTGGGTAGAGGCGGTGGAGGAGGGGCCGCAGGGGGATACCGTGGAGCCAGACCCGGGCGAAAAACTCCCACCAGAAGTCCCCGGGGGCCAGGCGTTTGCCCTTCCGCTCCACCTGGGTCACCAGGGCGAAGATCTGCTCCCGGGCCAGGGGCCCTTCCAGCTCCGTCTGGTTGTCACCGATGAGATAGTAGCCATCCCGGCGGATGTGGTGGATCCGGTGCACCACGAAGGCACCGTTCTCCCGCCGGTAAAAGACGATGTCCCCGGCCCTCAGGGGCCGGTCCGGGGTGCGGAAAAACACCCGGTCCCGCTGGTGAATGAGGAAGGGGGCCATGGAGCTGCCGGTGACCACCAGGCTCATGGTATGCCCCTGAGCCACCAGCTCCCGCAGGGTTTCCAGATATGCATTTGCGTCCAGCGTCCGCACGGGACCGCCTCCTGTCTGCAAAAAACTGCCAATTTTCAAAAAACTTTGGTTTTTCTGGCGGTATTGCTTTTTTGTAAGGTATATGATATACTGTTTCCATCGAAAAAGCAAGTGTTTTCCACCCCTGTGGGGTGGAAACGGCGGAATACGGAGGAGAAAGAAAATGCGCATCGGACTGCTGGGCTTCGGCACCGTGGGAAAAGGTGTTTACGAGCTGACGGGAAAACGGGAGGATATGCAGGTCGTGAAGGTGCTGTGTCGCCGGGAGCTGACCCTGCCGGACGCCACGGTGACCCACGATTTTACGGACATTCTGGAGGATCCCTCCATCGATACCGTGGTGGAAGCCATTGGCGGCCTCCATCCGGCCTGGGAATATGTGAAGGCCGCCCTGGAGGCAGGGAAGCATGTGGTCACCGCCAACAAGGCTATGGTGGCCAGGTATTATGACCAGCTCATCCCCCTGACGGAGAAAATGGGTGTCCATTTCCGGTGTACCGCCTCGGTGGGCGGCGGCATTGGCTGGCTGTCCGAGCTGGAGCGGGTGCGCCGGTGCGAGCAGATCCGCCAGGTGGGCGGTATTATGAACGGCACCTGCAACTATATCCTCGACTCCATGAACCGTCTGGGCCTGAGCTATGACGATGCTCTGTCCCACGCCCAGACCATGGGCTACGCTGAGGCGGATCCCTCCACGGATGTGGACGGCATCGACACCTGGCATAAGCTCATTGTCTCCGCCAACATCGCCTTCGGTGTCAGTCTGGATATCGAGGCCATCCCTGCCGCGGGCATCCGCCATATCGCCAAGGCGGATATGGACATCTTCCGGGAGCATGGCTACTGCTGCAAGCTGGTCTCCTGCGCCAAGAAAAAGAACGGCCAGTTCCGGGCCTATGTCCAGCCTACCCTGTATCCCCTGGGAGAGCTGGAGGCGGCGGTGCCGGTGAACTACAACCTCATCACCCTGGTGGGCGAGACCTCCGGCCGTCAGAGCTTCTTCGGCCAGGGAGCCGGCCGTTACCCCACTGCATACAATGTGGTGCAGGATTGCGCCGACTTCCTCAGTGGTCGGGGCTTCTACTGCCGCTACGGTCAGAAGGTGCCGGTGGTCAATGATGAGAAGCTGCGCTATTTCGTCCGGGGGGATGCGGATGCCTGGCTCCTGGCCCGGAAGGATACCCAGTGGGGTTCCGGCCTGGTCACCAAGCCCGTCACCGTCCGGGAGATGCACCAGTGGCTCCGGGAGCACCCCGGTGCCTTTATTGCCGCCCTGCCCCAGGGCTGATTTCCACGAGAAAAGAGGGTTTTCCCCATGATAGTAACAAAATTCGGCGGCTCGTCCATGGCGGACGCCGGTCAATACCGGAAGGTGCGGCAGATCATCCGCGCCAATCCGGAGCGCCGGGTGGTGGTGGTCTCCGCCGCCGGCAAGCGTGATTCCCACGACCATAAGATCACGGATCTGCTCTACCTGTGCCATGCCCACACCCAGTACGGGGTGGATTGCAGCCAGATCTTCCAGCTTATTGCCGACCGCTACCGCCAGATCATCCGGGAGCTGGAGCTGGACCTGTATCTGGAGCCGGAGCTGACCGCCCTGAAGGAGCGGCTGGACAGCAAGTCCATTTCCCAGGATGAGGTGGTCAGCCGGGGCGAGTATTTCTCCGCCCGGATCATGGCAGCCTACCTGGATTTCGAGTTTGTGGACAGTGCCGACTGGGTCCGCTTCCATCTGGATGAGACGGTGGACCGGGAGCAGAGCTATGCCCTGCTGGCCCAGCGGTTCCGGGGCCAGGGAATTGTCATCCCCGGCTTCTACGGCTGTATGCCCGACGGCCGCCTGCGCACCTTCAGCCGGGGCGGCAGCGATATCACCGGTGCCCTGGCCGCGGCAGCCCTGGGTGCCCAGGTTTATGAGAACTGGACGGATGTCTCCGGCATTTTGATGGCCGATCCCCGGATCGTGGAGAATCCCCAGCCCATTCCCGAGGTCACCTACGACGAGCTCCGGGAGCTGAGCTATTCCGGCGCCCAGGTGCTCCACGAGGGCACCATCTTCCCCGTGCGGGAAAAGGGCATTCCCGTGAACATCCGCAATACCAATGCCCCCGATGACGCGGGTACCATGATCCGGGAGTCCTTCGACACCGATGCCCACCCCGACCGTTTCATCACCGGCATCACCGGCAAGAAGGATTTCTCCATTCTCTCCATGTCCAAGCGGGGCATGAGCAACGAAGTGGGCGTGCTGCGGAAAATGCTCTCCGTTTTGGAGCGCTACGGCATTTCCGTGGACTATGCCCCCAACGGCATTGACAATGTCTCCGTGGTCATGCCCACGGCGGCTCTGACGCCCCATCTGTACGCCGTAATGGAGGAGATCCGCCGGGAGGTCAAGCCGGATTCCCTGGTGGTTCACGAGCAGATCGCCGTGGTTGCCGCCGTTGGCCGCCGGATGGCGGGTCGTCCCGGCGTTTCCGGCCGGCTCTTTGCTGCGCTGGGCCAGGCAGGGATCAACATCCGCATGATCAACCAGGGCCCCGACGAGCTGAATATCATCTTCGGCGTGCCCAACGAAAACTTTAACGACGCCATCCGGGTGCTCTACAACAGCTTTACAAAATAAGCCGCCCGGGACTTTAAGGAGGTCTGTCCATGAAAACCTATACTGTTGCCATCCTGGGTGCCACCGGTGCGGTGGGCCAGGAAATGATCAAGATTCTCCAGGAGCGCAGCTTCCCCGTGGGTGAGCTGATCCCACTGGCATCCAGCCGCAGCGCCGGCAAGACCCTGAAATTCCGGGGGGAGGATGTGGTGATCCAGGAGGCCCGGGAGGAAGCCTTCCAGGGCGTGGATATTGTCCTGGGTGCGGCGGAGAACGACATTGCCAAGCGCTTCGCCCCGGCCATTGTCCGGGCGGGTGCCGTGTTTGTGGATAATTCCTCCGCTTTCCGTCTGGACCCCAATGTGCCGCTGATTATCCCGGAGGTGAATCCCCAGGATGCGCTGCACCACCAGGGGATCCTGTCCAATCCCAACTGCTCCACCATTATCACCGTCACCGCGGTCAATGCCCTCAATGCCCTCAACCCCATCCGGGCCATGACCGCCTCCACCTACCAGGCGGTGTCCGGTGCCGGTGCCGGCGGCCCTCTGGAGCTGATGGGGGAGGTGGAAGCACTGGCCCAGGGAAAGAACTACACCCCCAAGGTGTTCTCCCACCAGATCGCCTATAATCTGATTCCCCAGATCGGCGGCGAGCAGTTTGCCGGATACACCAGCGAGGAAATGAAGCTGCAAAACGAGGGGCGGAAGATCATGCACCTGCCTGAGCTGAAGGTCAGCTGCACCTGTGTCCGGGTGCCGGTGGTGCGCAGCCATTCCATTTCTGTGAGCCTTCGCTTTGACGAGGCCGTTTCCGTGGAGGAGGCCCGCCGGGCCATTGCCCAGGCTCCCGGTTGCCGCCTGGTGGATGACCTGGCCAACAAGTGCTATCCCATGCCCCTGGACACCACCGACCAGGATCTGGTGTTCGTGGGCCGGATTCGCCCGGATCTCACCGACGACAAGGGCCTGACCCTGTGGTGCTGCGGCGACCAGGTTCGCAAGGGTGCGGCTACCAACGCCGTGCAGATCGCGGAGCTGCTCATCGGCAAATAAAAAGCCCCGGCGAAGGATGGTTTGGGATCCTTCGCCGGTTTTTGCCTCTGTACTTATATAGACATGGGTGCGGGGGAATTTGGGACAACTTTTTTGAAAAAAAGAAAAAATATTTCTTCCCTTGCGAATTTTCGCCGGGGGACGATCATGGTGGGGGACAACCACCGGGAGGCATGGATATGAAACAACAGATTACAGTGGCGGTATGTGGCTACGGCAGCCGGGGCGGCGATGCCTACGGTGCCTATCAACTGGACCACCCCCAGGACTGGCAGGTGGTGGCCATGGCGGATCCCCGGAAGATCCGCCGGGACCTGGCTATGGAGCAGCTGGGCCTTCCTGCGGAGCGGTGTTATACCTCTGGGGAGGAGCTGCTGGCCCAGCCTAAGCTGGCGGATGTGATGGTCATTGCCACCATGGACCGGGACCACTACAAATACGCCATTCCCGCCCTGAAAAAGGGCTATCACCTGCTGCTGGAGAAGCCCATTTCCCCGGATTTGCGGGAGTGCCTGGAAATTCGGGAGACGGCCAAGGCCTGTGGCCGGATCGTCATGGTTTGCCATGTCCTGCGCTACGCACCTTTTTATGAAACCATCAAGGCTCTCATCGACCAGGGCCGCATCGGCCGGTTGGAGCATATCCAGGCAGCGGAGAACATTGGCTACTGGCACTTTGCCCACAGCTTCACCCGGGGCAACTGGCGCAATGACCGAACCAGCAGCTCCCTGATTATGCAGAAATCCTGCCATGATATGGATATCCTCCGCTGGCTGGTGGGCAAGCCCTGCCTGCGGGTATCCTCCTTCGGCCGGCTGGACTGGTTCCGTCCGGAAAATGCCCCGGCGGGGAGCGCCCTGCGGTGTGCCGACTGCCGGGCCCGGGAGGAATGTCCCTATGATGCGGAGAAGATCTATTTCACCGATTCCCGGACAGGCTTCTTCTACGGCCATACCGGCTGGCCCAACAATGTGGTAACCGGCGGCGAGGTGACGGAGGAGTCCCTCCGGGAGGCGCTGCGCACCGGGCCCTATGGCCGCTGCGTCTACCACTGTGACAACAATGTGGCGGATCATCAGGCGGTGAATCTGGAATTTGCCGATGGGGTCACGGCGGCCTTCTCCCTGTCCGCCTTCAGTGCCGACTGCCACCGGACCATTCGTGTGATGGGTTCGAAGGGAGAGATCCGGGGGGATGCCGCCACCAACACCATCACCCTGGCCACCTTCGGCAAGGGGGAGGAGCAGATCCCCCTGAATCTGGGCCGGGATGCCTTCGCCGGCCACGGCGGCGGGGACCAGCGGATGGTTGCCGAGCTGTGCCGGGATGTCCGGGAGAATCGCACGGACACCCGCTCCGGCATTGAAGCCTCGGTGGAGAGCCATGTCATGGCCCTGGCGGCGGAGGAGAGCCGGAAGGCCAATGGCACAATGGTGGAACTGGATGCCTTCATCGCCCAATATCTGTAAAGGGAAAAAGCACCCCCCTGATCCGGCGCAAGCCTGGGTCAGGGGGGGGGTTTGCGTTGCGGATCCAGATCCTTCAGACGCAGCAGATCATAAATGATGTCGGTGATCTCCTGGGGGGATTCGGCAAAATCGTTGTGGATCCAGGCTCGGGTCAGGTGTGTCGTGACACCGGAGTAGAATTCTGCCTGGTAGCGGCAATGCCAGGCTCCCATGAGCTGGATCTGCCGGCGACAATGCTCGACGATGGGGTCCTCCAACAGGTAGAACAGCCCCCGGCGTTCCAGCAGGCTCAGCCGCTCCCGCTGGGTCAGGAAAAAGGTGTTGATGGCCAGGATCCGCTCCCATACGCCGTTTTGGAGGTCGGGGACGGTGCTGTCGATCTCCCGGAACAGGGCGATGCCGTACTGACGAATTATATCCTCCGGCAGATAGAAGTGGCGATAGAAGGAGGCACGGCAGACACCGGCCTTCTGGATGATCTCGGTGGTGGTGATATCCGATGGATTTTTGGTTTTCAGCAGCTCGAAGTAGGCATCGGTAATGTCGTCGGAGACACGCCGTTCTTTCATGAGACAAAACCCCTCTTTTTGTATCATTTTTTCCGGAGATGGTTGCATAAGGCTGTGGAATCTGCTAAAATTTCCCAAACAGGAACCTTGGAATTTCCTAAATAATGAACGATACATTTGTATCATTATTATACGCCGGTGGTGAGGAAATTGCAAGGGGAATGATGTGGGGCGCAGCCCCATTTTTGCGTAAAACAGACCTGCTAATAAAAGTCAAGTCTAAATTTCTTAAAGGTCAAAAAATTA
>CAYRYT010000045.1:0-12429 GCA_964428625.1 uncultured Oscillospiraceae bacterium
CTGTATGAAATGCTGGGCCCGGAGACTTTCCAGAAGTATCAGGAGCGGGGTTCCATAGAAGTGGCCCCCCTGGCCTATATGCGCGGCCGGACGCTGGACGACAGCTTCATTATCCTGGACGAGGCGCAGAACACCACCCGGGAGCAGATGAAAATGTTCCTGACCCGCCTGGGCTTTGGCTCGAAGGTGGTCATCACCGGCGACATCACCCAGATCGATCTCCCCGGGGATAAGACCTCCGGCCTGAAGGACGCGGTTCGGGTGCTGGAGGGGGTGCGGGACATTGCCATATGCCCCCTGACCAGTGCGGATGTGGTGCGCCACGCCCTGGTTCAGGAGATCATCCACGCCTATGAAAAGGCAGAACGAAAGCAGCAGATCCAAAAGCCTGCCCCGCACTATGGCGGGCAGTATCGAAAGAAGGGATAAATATGCATCAGATTCGGATCCAGTATGATATTTTTACGGTGAAGGCACCCTTAGTGTCCGCCATTATCCGCCGGTGCGTGGAGGCCACGCTGGCGGCGGAGGGAATAAAGGTCCCCTGCGAGATCAATGTGCTCATTACCAATGACCGGGGAATCCATACCATCAACCAGGCCAGCCGGGGCATTGACCGGCCTACGGATGTGCTCAGCTTTCCTATGTTCCAGCTGGAAGCGGGTACTCCGCCCCAGGATTGGGAGGAATACCTGGACCCGGACACGGGCCTGTGCCCCCTGGGGGATATGTGCATTTCTCTGGAACGGGCCAGGGCCCAGGCCAAGGAATTCGGCCACGGTGTCCGCCGGGAGATCGGCTATCTGACCATCCACTCCATGCTCCATCTGCTGGGCTATGACCATCTGGACGAAGGCCCTATGAAGAAGCAGATGCGGGGCCGGGAGGAGGCCATCGCCGCCACCATCCGGGGCGTGAATCGATAAGGAGTGGCAGATATGGGATTTCGCTTTCGAAAGAGCATCAACATCGGCCCCCTGCGGATCAATTTCAGCAAATCCGGCGTGGGCTTCAGCTTCGGCGTGAAGGGTCTGCGGGTCAGCCGCAGCGCCAAAGGCAAGCATACCGCCACTGTCAGCCTCCCGGGTACGGGACTGAGCTATGTCCAGAATCTGGACGAGCTGGGCCGGGACCGGGAAGAAAAAACCAGAAAGAAATGAAGGAGATATTACCATGGCAACCAAAACCGCTATGATTACCATTGCCGGACGGCCCAATGTAGGCAAGTCCACCTTGATCAACTACCTCGTGGGCGAGAAAATCGCCATCGTTTCCAATAAGCCGCAGACCACCCGGAACCGGATCTGCGGCATCGTCACCCGGGAGGATACCCAGTTCGTTTTCGTGGATACCCCCGGCTTCCACAAGGCCCGGACCAAGCTGGGCGATTACATGGTCGGTGTGACCAAGGAGTCCATTGCCGATGTGGATCTGACCATCCTGGTGGTGGAGCCCATTGCCTCCATCGGTGCCCAGGAGGAGGCGCTGATCCAGCAGATCAAGGCCCGGAACTGTCCGGTGGTCCTTGCCATCAACAAGATCGACACTGTGGAGAAGGAGAGCCTGCTCCAGGTCATTGCTGCCTACTCCCAGAGCGTGGATTTTGAGGCCATCATTCCCATTTGCGCCAAAACCGGCGACGGCGTGGAGGAACTGCTGGAAGTCTGCCAGGCCCATGCCATGCCCTCTCCCTTCCTGTTCCCGGAGGATGCCACCACCGATCAGCCCGAGCGCCAGGTTATGGCGGAGATCATCCGGGAGAAGCTGCTGTGGAACCTGGATAAGGAGATTCCCCATGGCACCGCCGTGGAGATCACCCGCTTCACGGAGCGGGACAACGGGATCATCGATCTGGATGCGACCATCTACTGCGAGAAGCCCAGCCACAAGGGCATCATCATCGGTAAGGGCGGTGCCATGCTCAAGAAAATCTCCACCCAGGCCCGCACGGACTGCGAGCGGTTCATGGGCACCAAGGTCTACCTGACCACCTGGGTGAAGGTGAAGGAGAACTGGCGGGATTCCGACTTTCTGGTGCGCAATTTCGGCTACAGCGAATAATTTCCAGCAGTAAAACCGGCTTTGCCGGCAAATCCTATCTCCGGAGGGATGAATATGGATGCGTCGCAATACTGGAAGCTCTTCGCGGAAACCGGCCTGCCGGAATACTATTTGCTCTATCGAGACGCCAGAAGAATGGAGAATGCCCATGTACCTGACCATTCAGGGTCTGGTGCTGCGGGTCACGGATTACAATGACCGGGATGCCCTGGTCACCCTGCTGACCCGGCGCCACGGAAAGCTGACGGTGAAGGCCCGGGGCTTACGCCATAAGCGCAGCCCGCTGATCGCCCCCTGTCAGCTCCTGGCCTTCGGTGAATTCACTTTGTTTGAATACCGGGGGCACTATACCATCAATGAAGCCCACAGCCTGGAGCTGTTTCAGCGCCTGCGGCGGGATCTGACCAAGCTGAGCCTGGGAACTTATTTTGCCCAGGTGGCGGAAGTTTTGAGCCAGGAGGATCTGCCCAATCCGGAGCTTCTGAGCCTGGTGCTGAACTGCCTGTATGGGTTGAGCCATCTGGACAAGCCCCCTGCTCTTGTTAAGGCTGCCTTCGAGCTGCGCAGTGCCTGCCTTGCGGGCTTTGCCCCGGATTTGTGGGGCTGCCATGTCTGCGGCGCCCCCCGGGGGGAGCTGTTCGACATATCCGCCGGCCGGCTGGAATGCCGGGTTCACCGCAGTGGCGACTCCCACGGTATCCGGCTGCCGGTATCCTCCGGCACCTTGGAGGCGATGCGCTATCTGTCCAGCTGCGCCGCTAAGCAGCTACTGGCCTTTACCGCTGCCCCCCAGACACTGGAACAGCTGTCCCAGGTAACGGAAAGCTATCTCTGCGCCCAGCTGGAACGGGGCTTCTCTACATTGGATTTTTACAAATCATTGCTGATTTAGGAGAACACCATGTCTGAATTATACGAAAAATCCCTGCAAAAGCTGGAGCTGCACCAGGTTCTGGAGCAGCTGGCCCAGTGCGCGGGGTCCCAGGAGGGCAAAGCCGCCTGCCTGGGCCTAATGCCCACCTCCGACTTGGAGGCGGTTCAGGGCCTGCTGGATGAGACTACCGCAGCTTCGGATCTGGCTACCCGGAAGGGCTATCCCGGATTTGGGGAGGTTCACGATGCCTCCGCTTCTCTGGAACGGGCGGATCGGGGCGGTATCCTCCAGCCCATTGAGCTGCTGCGGATCGCCGGAGTGCTGCGCTGCGCTCGGACGGTACGGGGATACATCTCCGAAGATGAAAAGCCCACGGTTCTGGATCCACTGTTCCGGGGCCTGACCCCCAATAAATATCTGGAAGACCGGATTTTCGGTGCGATTCTCTCCGAGGAGGAGATTGCGGACAATGCTTCGCCTGCTCTGGCGGATATTCGCCGGCATATGCGTGTTCAGTCCGCTAAGATCCGGGATTCCCTGCAAAAGGTGATTTCCTCCCCGGCCTATTCCAAATACCTCCGGGAGCCTATCATCACCATCCGGGACGGCCGATATGTAGTGCCGGTGAAAAGCGAGTGCAAAAACGATGTGCCCGGCCTCGTCCATGATGTTTCCTCCACCGGCTCTACCTATTTCGTAGAGCCCATGTCCGCGGTGAACGCCAACAACGCCCTGCGGGAGCTGGAGCTGAAGGAGAAGAAGGAAATCGAGCGGATCCTGGCGGAGCTTTCCGGGGAGGCTGCCGGTTATCGGGAGGCGATCCAGGATAACTATACCCTGCTGGTCCGCCTGGATGTGATCTTTGCCAAGGCGAAGCTGGCCTTCCGGATGCGGGCCTGGGCCCCCATTATGAATGACCAGGGCAGGGTGGAGCTGCGAAATGCCCGCCACCCCCTCATCGATCCCAAGACCGTTGTTCCGGTATCCCTGCGTCTGGGCTCGGATTTTGATACCATGATCATCACCGGCCCAAACACCGGCGGCAAAACCGTGACGCTGAAAACCATCGGCCTGCTGACCCTTATGGCGGAATGCGGCCTGCACATTCCCGCCGGGGATGGCAGCTGCCTGTCCACCTTTGATGCCATTCTGGCGGATATCGGTGACGAGCAATCCATTGCCCAGAGCCTGTCCACCTTCTCCAGCCATATGCGGACCATCGTAGATGTGGTGGAGCAGTGCGATGATCGGACGCTGGTTCTGTTCGATGAATTGGGTGCCGGTACGGATCCGGCGGAGGGGGCGGCCCTGGCCATGGCTATCATCGAATTCTGCCGCAAGCTGAACAGCCGGGTGGTGGCGACCACCCACTATGCGGAGCTGAAGCTCTATGCCATGCGAACCAAGGGCGTGATCAACGCCTCCTGCGAGTTTGATGTTGAGAGTCTGCGGCCTACTTACAAGCTGCTCATCGGCATTCCCGGCAAGTCCAACGCCTTTGCCATCTCCCGGAAGTTGGGGCTTTCGGAGCTGATTTTGAAGGAGGCCAATGACCTGGTGGGGAAATCCGACAAGGATTTTGAGGATGTCCTCAGCCAGCTGGAAGCCCAGCGTCAGCAGATGGAATCTGCTCGGGTGGAGGCCGAGCGCCTGCGCCGGGAGACCCAGAAAATCAAGGAACAGTCCCAGGAGTACCACCTCCAGCTGCAAAAGGAACGGGAGAAAGCCCTCCAGGCCGCCCGGGCAGAGGCCCAGGAGATCATCGACGAGGCCCGCCGCACAGCCAATGCCGCTTCCGACGAGCTGAAGGCCCTGCGCAAGCAGCTCCAGGACAGCGCCGATACCACCGGCCTGAACCAGCGTCAGGCGGAGATCCGCCGGAGCCTCAACGATGCGGAGTCCAAGCTCCGGGCAAAATCCCCGGAGCAGAAGCGTCCTGAGCCCAAGCGGGGGATCCTGGTGGGAGATACGGTGGAGCTGCTGAAACTGGGTACCAAGGCCAGCGTTATCGCCATCAACAAGGACGGCACCTATCAGCTCCAGGCGGGGATCCTGAAAATGACCGTGAAGCCTGAGGAGGTCTACCTTCTGGAGGAGCAGAACCCCTACCAGGAGAAGAAGCCCCGGCCCGCCCATTCCGGCCGGGAAATGAAGATCTCCGCCATGCCCATGGAGGTGGACCTGCGGGGTATGGACTCTGTGGAGGCCATCTGCGTGCTGGATAATTACCTGGATGGGGCCATGCGGGGAAACCTTTCCACGGTGCGGATCATCCACGGCAAGGGCACCGGCGTACTGCGCAATGCCGTCCATCAGGCCTTGAAAAAGAATAAGTTTGTGAAATCCTATCGTCTGGGTGTCTATGGCGAAGGAGAGGACGGCGTGACAATTGCCGAATTCAAGTAAGGGTTTTGAGAAAACCAGTTGACATTTTGCCATTTTTTGCTTATCATATAGAAAGTAAGCTGTGCTTCTGACCAGAGCATGGCGATTAAGGAGTGTTAGAAATGTTCAATAAGGAAATTGTTGTTCGTTGCGAATCCGGACTGCACAATAAGCAGGCTACCTATTTCGTCCAGAAGGCCAATGAATTTTCCAGCTCCATCTGGCTGGAATCCGATAACCGGAAGATGAATGCCAAGAGTCTGCTGGGCATCATGTCCCTGGGGATTATTACCGGTGCCACTGTGACCCTGTCCGCCTCCGGCGCCGATGCCCAGGAAGCCGTAGAAGCTCTGGAAGTGCTGCTGCAGCGGGATGTTTATTGATTGCTAACCAACTTTGCCCCCCTCAATGCAGACCCGCATTGAGGGGGTTCTTTATAGGAGAGATGTCCTATGACCTTTGAGGAACTGAAAGAAAAGGCCCTGACCCTGCCTTTTGCTCCGGGGGTCTATATTATGCGCAACGCGGATGACCAGGTCATCTATGTGGGTAAGGCCAAAAAACTGAAAAACCGGGTCAGCCAGTATTTTCAGGATACCGCCTCCCATACCCCCAAGACCCGGCTGATGGTCAGCCATATCCATCACTTCGATGTGATCGTGGCGGCGTCGGAATTTGAGGCCCTGGTGCTGGAATGCAGTCTGATCAAGCGTTACAAGCCCAAATACAACATCCTTCTGAAGGATGATAAGGGCTATCCCTATCTGCGCCTGGATATGAAAGAGCCCTATCCCGTGATTACCATGGTCAGCCGGGTGGCCCAGGATGGGGCGGAATACTACGGCCCTTACGGAAGCCGTGGGGTGACCCAGAGTCTTTTGGAGACCCTGCGGGTGACTTTGAAGCTCCCGGGATGCCACAAGCAGTTCCCCCGGGATGTGGGGAAGGGCCGGGTCTGCCTGAACTATCATATGAACCAGTGTGAGGGCTGGTGCCAGAAGGGAAAGTCCTTCCTGGAATACCGGAAGGTGATGGAACAGGCCCGCCGGCTTCTGGCGGGGAATTACAAGGGCGTGGCGGAGGAAATTCGCGGTCAGATGCTGGCTGCTTCCGATAATTTGGAATTTGAGCTGGCTGCCAGCCTGCGGGACCGTCTCCATGCGGTGGAGGCACTGGGCCAGAAGCAGTTGGTCACCGCCGGTACGCTGGCGGATACGGATGTGGTGGGCTATGCCGAGACAGAGGCAAAGGCCTGCTTCGCCGTGCTCCATTTCTCCGGGGGTAATTTGCTGGATAAGGACTATCAGGTTATGCCCCTGCCGGATGACCGGGAGACGGCGGTGTCCAGCCTGATGAAGCAATACTATCTCAGCCGGGGCTTTGCGCCGAAGATCGTCTTGCTCCCCTTTGCTTTGGAGGATGCGGAGCTGTTCTCCCAGCTGCTTGAGCAGCAGTATGGCAAACGGCCCAAGCTGCGGATCCCCCAGCGGGGTGACAATATGCGCCTGGTGGAGCTGGCCCAGAAAAATGCCTTTGAGGAGGCCCAGCGGGCCACAGGCCGGGAAGAAAAATACCAGGGAACGCTGACCCTCCTTGGGAAAATGCTGGCGATGGAGCCGCCCCAGCGGATCGAGTCCTTCGATATCTCCAACATTTCCGGAACGGATATCGTTGCCAGCATGGTGGTGTTCCAGGAGGGAAAGCCCCGGAAAAGCGACTACAAGCGCTTTAAGATCCAGGCGCTGACCGACCAGGATGACTATGCCTCCATAGCCCAGGTGATCCGCCGCCGGTTTGATCACTACAAGGCCGGGGATGCCGGCTTCGACCAGGCACCGGATCTGCTTCTCATCGACGGCGGCATTGCCCATGCCCGGGTGGCGGTGGAGGCCCTGGCACAGCTTGGCTTGCGCATGAATGTATTTGGCATGGTCAAGGACGACCGGCACCGTACCCGGGCCCTGGTGACCCCGGAGGGGCAGGAAATTGCCATTGATGCCAATCAGGCAGTGTTTTCCCTCATTGGCAATATCCAGGAGGAGACCCACCGCTTCGCCATCACCTATCACAGAACCCTCCGAAGCAAGCGGCTGCGATATTCGGAGCTGGATTCCATCCCCGGCATCGGCCCCAAGCGGAAGCAGGAGCTGCTGAAGCAGTTCAAATCCCTGACGGCCATCGGACAGGCCAGCCTTGCCGAATTGGAACGGCTGCTGCCGCGGGATGCCGCCGCAGCGGTCTATCGCCATTTCCGTAAGGAGGAAAACCAAAATGCTGATTAAGCCAACCATAGAGGAAGCGAAAAAAATATCGACTTTGCCTATGAACTTGCCTTGGATCCCACTCGATCCGGTTATCCCACCTACACCGACGGTATCAAGCCGAAGGAAGATTTTGTAGATACCTGCCGCTGGGGACTGGCCAGGGATGACCGGGAGGTTCTGCTGTATCTGGAAGAAGGAGAAGTAGCCGGATGGATCCAGTTCCTGCTGGAAGATGGGTATCTGGAAACGAATATATTCAACATTGCCGGGAGCATTCCCCGGGCTTTGGCTGAATTTACAGATTACTGCGAAGAAAAATACCCCGGCAGCAAGGTGTGCATGGGCTTCCCGGGGGAGAACAAAGCCGCTATCCATTATCTGTGCCAGCATGGATGGTCCTGCGATGAGCAGTCCTACAACAATGTGCTGTTCCTTGAAGACTATCAGCTGCGCCCGGAAGAAGGGGCTGTCGTAAAGGTGACGCGGGAGAATTACGCGAACCTCAGAGCGCTCCATGAAGCGGTTCAAGCAGATATGTACTGGAATGCGGACAGACTCTATGATGCGATGGATGAGTGGGATATCTATCTGTACCAGGAAGATGGTGTGCCTACCGCCGCGATCTACTGTCGGGACTGCGAGATGCTGATGGAGATCTATGGCGTGGATTTTAGAAATGGATGTTATCGGAAAGCCCCGTTCAAAACCCTGGTGACAAAGGTATTGAATGCGTGCAAGCGCAGCGGAAAGCAGAACATGTGCTTCTTCGGAGAGGCCCATAACCAGGCAGACATCCTGGATCTGGGTTTCCACTGCGTGGGGGAATATGTGCTGTTTACGAAGAAAATATAAGAAAGGAAACTGCGTATGCGTGTCATCACAGGAAAGGCCCGGGGGGTGCAACTGAAAACACCTGCGGGGATGCTGACCCGGCCCACGGCGGACCGGGTGAAGGAAGCGTTGTTCAGCATCATCAATTTTGATATTCCCGGCGCGGCGGTGCTGGATCTGTTCGGGGGCACCGGGCAGCTGGGCATTGAGGCCCTGAGCCGGGGTGCCAAAAGCGCCACCTTTGTGGATCAGCGGGAGGAAGCCTGCGCCATCATTCGGGAAAACCTCCGGCGCACCCGTCTGGAGAAGGAGGGGAAGGTCGTCCGGGCGGATTACCTGGCTTATCTGGGCCGCTGCCGGGAGCAGTATGACATTATCTTCCTGGATCCTCCCTATGCTGAGGTTTTTTTGGAAAATGCATTAAAAACGATCGGAGAAATTGACATTTTGCGTTCTGGTGGTATAATAGTTGCGGAACGCCCTTTGGGAAAGGAACTGCCCTGGGATCTGCCCGGGTACACCCGTTCCAAGGACTATAAATATGGAAAGATCCTGCTGACCCTCTACCGCAAAGAGTCCCGGCAGGAAGGCACACTATGAAAATTGCAATCTACCCTGGCAGCTTTGACCCGGTGACGAGCGGCCATCTGAATATCATTCGCCGGGCCGCCAATATCTTTGACAAGCTGATCGTCTGTGTCATGGTCAACGGCGGGAAATCCCCCATGTTTACTTCCCGGGAGCGGGTGGAGCTGATCCGCCGGGTCACTGCGGATATCCCAAATGTGGAGGTGGAATACTCCAACGAGCTGTTGGCGGAATACGCCCGGCGGAAGGGAAGCTGCGTCATCGTCAAGGGCCTGCGGGCAGGCTCCGATTTTGAAAACGAGTTCCACATGGCGCTGATCAACCGCAAGATCAATCCCGGCCTGGACACCATGTTCCTCACGGCGGAGCACCAGTACACCTACCTCAGCTCCAGCGCGGTGAAGGAGCTTGGAAAATACGATGTGGATCTGTCGGAATTCCTGCCGGAGGCGATCATTCCGGATTTCAAAGCCCGTATCAACACAATCAATCAAGGAGGAAATACCCATGAATGAACATATTGAAGATGTGATCTCCCAGCTTTATGATTATATCCAGGACGCCAAGGCGCTGCCCCTGGGTGCGGATAAGTGCATCATCGAGCGGGATAAGGCCCTGGACCTGCTGGATGAGATCATTGCCCAGCTCCCCGGTGAGCTGAAGCAGTCTCGCACCATTGTGGAGTCCCGCAATGAGCTGATCGGTCAGGCCCGCCGGGAGGCGGAGAATATCATCCGGGAGGCGCAGGACAAGGCCAAGGCCATGGTGAGCAAGGGGTCCATCTACCAGGAGGCCAAGCGCCAGTGCCAGGAGATGGTGGTCCAGACCCAGGTGAAGATGGCTCAGCTGCGCAAGGCCAGCAACGAGTATATGGACGATGCCCTGCGCCGCACTGAGGAAGCCATCACCCAGTCCCTGGAGGAGGTGCGGGATACCCGTACCAAGTTCAAGGCACTGGCCGAGGCCCAGGAGAAGAAGTCCGGCATTTCCGTTGCCCCTACCACGGAAGAATAATTATGGATCCCGAAACCGGGACAGGCATACCGCCTGTCCCGGTTCTTTTTTATGCAGCTCAGTCATAGGCTGGGAGGGAAAGGGGAGAGGAATATGGAAGGACGGGGAACGATACTGATTTGGCTGGCGCTGGGATTGGCGGTAAGCTTGGGGATCGCACTGGCAGGAGGGCTGGTGACTGCGGGACTGGTCGCCGGAGAAGGGATTGGGCCGGAGGCAATGGATTCCGCTGCAGCCGGGATCCGGTGCCTGGGAGCCTTTGCCGGGGCCACGGTAACAGCTGGCGGATACGGTCGGAGGCGGCTCCCGGTTTGCCTTCTCCAGGGCGGATGTTATGCTGGACTGCTTCTGGCGCTCGGAAGACTCCTGACCTCCGAAGGAGAGGGGAGCGGTATTACGGGAATGGTGCCGGTGGTGCTGGGGAGTCTGGCTGCTGCGGGCCTGGGTGCTGTGATAAGTGGCAGAAGACCAGGGATCCCTCGAGGCAGATTCCATTAATCTGTACAAAACAACCTGACAGGTAAATATGATTTACCTGTCACGATAAGAATGCAGGATGTCTTGCAAAATCAATATTTAGTGTACAAATGACTGCAAAATGCCCTATATCTGGAATAATAGTTGAAAATGGTAAAAACTGACCCCAAACTGGTTGCAGTGGTTCACATAAAAATGTTAACATAAAAATGGGCATAATTTACAAAAAACGTAAATTTAGCTAAAACGACTTGAAATTTCCTTGGTTTTGGAGTATAGTATTGATGCAATGTGATAAGTCGGAAGGACTATTCCCTGCCCTATCTTGATCCCGTGTCAATTCCTCCAAAGCCATTATTTGACGAAAGCACAGGAGGGTTTCGATGGCACGATCCTATGGGAGGTCTTTTTTATTCCACCGACAGGATGCAAGGCGGTGCCTGCTTCTTGCGGCGGCGTGTTTTGCAGGGTTGGTTCTGGGGATCCTTTGGGGATCCCATACAGGCATTATTTCTGATTCTTGGATGCTGGGGGCACTGACCAGTCCTCTGTCGATCCCGGGCCTGACGGCGATATTGCTTGTTCCTTTCCTGCTCATCGCGCTTGCGATTTTTTATTCTCGGCTTTGGTTGCTGTGCCTGACCCTGGTGATGAAGATGTTCTGCTTCGGGGCCTGTGGCTGGGCTCTGACCGCCTTCTTTGGCTCTGCCGGATGGCTGGTTCGGTTCCTGCTGATGTTCTCAGATTCTATGATGCTGCCTATGCTGTGCTTCCTGGCTCTGCGCCGGTGCACCGGCAGATTGTCCCGGGGGCATTTTCTCCTGGGTGTGGGATGGATGGTTCTGGTGGGAGCTTTGGATTTTTGGCTGGTTTCGCCTTTTTTGGCGACGCTTGGATAGATCGATTTTAGGAAAGGTTCGCCGTTCATGTTGGATTTGATCAGTGCCTATGACAATTACCTGACCAAGGTAAAACAGGCCTCCGCCAACACCGTTTCCTCCTACCTGCGGGATATTCGCCAGTTCTCGGAATGGCTTTCCCGGGAGGAAGGGAAGGATGTTGTTGACGCCACACAACAGAATATCAGCGACTACCTGGCTTACCTGGATGGACAGGGCCGCACCGGGGCCACCAAGACCCGGGCCGTGGCCAGTTTGAAGAATTTCTACGCCTATGTGGTTTCCTCCGGTTTCCTGGAGACGACTCCTGTGACGAACATTCATGTGGACCGGGGAGAGAAGAAAATGCCCCAGATTCTGACCGGTCGGGAGATCGAGCAGCTTCTGGCCCAGCCTTCCGGTGTGGATCCCAAGGGGATCCGGGATAAGGCAATGCTGGAATTGATGTACGCCACCGGTATTCGGGTCTCGGAGCTGATCGACCTGGATGTGGAGGATGTGAATCTGGAAATGGGGATGCTTAAATGTACCTCCGCCAGAAAGACCCGATCGATCCCTCTGTATCCTGAGGCGCTGAAGGCGCTGACCGTTTATCTCCGGGATGTACGCAGCGGTCTCATTGCCGATCCTCAGGAGCGGGCGTTGTTCGTCAATATCACCGGTGTCCGTATGAGCCGCCAGGGCTTCTGGAAGATTCTGAAGGATTACCAGGAAAAGGCACACATCGAGAAGGTCATCACCCCCCATACGCTGCGGCACAGCTTTGCCGTGCACCTTCTGGAGAACGGTGCGGAACTGGCCTTCCTCCAGGAGTTGATGGGTCACTGCGATATTTCTTCCACCCAGGTCTATACCCATCTGGTGAATCAAAAGCTGAAATCCGTCTATGAAAAATGCCATCCCAAGGCGTGATACGGTATCATAATCCCGGCGTGCTGATCGCACGCCGGGGTTTTTCTGTATGGGGCAGGGGAGTGTGGTATAAAACTTCATGCAGCATTACATTCTTGCACCAGGATGAATGAAAACGTGGTGC
>CAYRYT010000046.1:0-12276 GCA_964428625.1 uncultured Oscillospiraceae bacterium
GGAAGTCCAGCTGGATGCTGGACTTCCAACCAAAACTTATTGTAATAGGAGGTATCCCCTTGCAATTTGACAGCATTTTCTTTCTCAGCTGCTTTTTCCCCCTGATCCTGGCGCTCTACTGGCTTCTGCCCCAGGGCCGGGCTACCCGGGGACTGCTTCTGGCGGCGAGCCTGGTATTCTTTTCCTTCAGCGGGCTGACCGCCGTCCCCCTGGTGCTGGGCTTTGCGCTGGTAAATTACCTGGCTGCCCTGGGGATTCACCGGAGGTATCGGCCAAAATTTCTGAAAGTCTCCGTTCTGGTCTTTGACCTGGCCTTTCTCGCCGGGTTTAAGTACCTGGATTTTCTCCTGACCCAGGTTTTGGGGCTGGGAGAACTGCCCTTCACCCTGGCAGCACCTTTGGGCATATCCTTCTTCGTGTTCCGGGCCATCAGCTATGTGGTGGATCTTTCCCGGGATCCCGGAATGCTGCCCGGCTCCTTTTTTGACTTTCTGCTCTATCTGACCTTTTTCCCCCAGGCCACCGCCGGGCCCATCAGCCGCTTTTCCCGGTTCACCCAGCTTCCCCGGGCCAGCCGCTGGGATGCCGGAGGGCTTCCCCGCTTTGTCCTGGGCCTCGGGAAGAAGGCCCTGCTGTGCGGTGTTCTGGGAAATGCCGTGGACACAGTTTACGCCCTGGCCCCGGCAGATCTCAGCCTCCCCCTGGCCTGGGTGGGTGCCATCGGTTATACCCTGCAAATCTATTTCGACTTTTCCGGCTACAGTGACATGGCCATCGGCCTGAGCCGGATGCTGGGCTTCTCTGCCCCGGAGAATTTCCATGCCCCCTATGCCGCCACTTCCCTGGGGGATTTTTGGCGGCGCTGGCACATGAGCCTCTCCGGCTGGTTCCGGGACTACCTGTACATCCCTCTGGGCGGCAACCGAAAGGGTAAACTCCGCACCGCATGCAACAAATTCCTGGTCTTTACCCTGTGCGGACTGTGGCACGGTGCCGGCTGGCCCTTCCTGGTGTGGGGTGCCTGGCACGGCTGCTTCACCGCTCTGGAAAGCCTGGGTTTTCGCCCGGGGAAGATCTGGGGGCGGGTGTATACCCTGGCCGTGGTGGTTCTGGGATTTGTGATGTTCCGGGCTCAGTCCCTGGATCAGGGCTTTTCCATGCTCCAGGCCATGTTCACCGGGTTCCGGGCGACCCCCACGGCGGTTCTGACCCTTCATCGCCTCCTGACCCCGGAATTTCTTGTGACCCTGGGCATCAGCCTTCTTCTGTGTACGCCCCAGGCCCTGGCCCGCTTCCGGGAGCAGGACAAGCTCTCCCTCCCGGGCTGGATATTCTGCCTGGCGGTATTTCTCCTGTCCCTGCTGGCCCTGGCCGGCGGCGGTTTTACCCCCTTCATCTACGCCCGCTTCTGAGGTGACCTATGAAACGATCCCTTTTCCTTTTGATTTTGGCCATGAGCCTGACCCTCTCCCTGGGAATGCTCTGGGCCGGGCCCTCCCCCGCCGGTGCCAATGAGCAGCTTGCCCAGCTGCCCAGCCTGACGGACAAGGACGGTAGCTGGAACAACGATTATCCCGCCCAACTGGCCGCCTGGTTCAACAACCATTTTTTCCTCCGTCAGCAGCTGATCAGCCTGAACAACCGCCTCCGCTCCGGTGTTTTTGCCACTTCCGGGGAGGATTCCGTCGTCCTGGGAAAGGACGGCTGGCTGTTCTACGCTTCTACCCTGGCAGATTATACCGGCCAGGACCCCATGACCCCGCAGGAGCTTCAGGCCGCCGCCGGAAATTTGGCCCTCATGGCAGAATATCGGGCCCAGGCCGGGAAGGATTTCCTATTCGTCATTGCCCCCAACAAAAACTCCCTTTACCCCCAATATATGCCGTCGATGCCCCAGTTTTCCTCATCGCGAAACGCTCAGGCGCTTTTGGCTCTCCTGGGGGAGACGGAGGTAACTACGGTGGATTTGTATGCCCTGTTCTCCCAAGCTGAAACGCCGCTCTATTTCGCCACAGATTCCCACTGGAACAGCCAGGGTGCCGCCCTGGCGGCGGATGCCATCAACGAAGCCCTGGGAGTGAACAGCACCTATGCCGCCGGGCCCTTCCGGGATAGCCCTGGCTACACCGGAGACCTGTTCTCCATGCTCTACCCCGGTTTCACCGGCCGGGAGACCCAGCCCCTGTATGCAGGAGCCCTTACCTTCACCTACACCTCCGCCGCCCAGAAGGCAGACAGCATCACCCTGGAAACCGCCGGCAGTGGCACGGACAGTCTGCTGGTTTACCGGGATTCCTTCGGCAATCTCCTCTATCCCTATCTGGCGGACAGCTATGCCGCCGCCCGGTTCTCCCGTTCCACGGTCTATGACCTGACGGTGGAAGCGGATCACCTGGTCATTGAGCTTGTGGAGCGGAATCTGTCCTACCTCATCACCTATGTGCCGGTGATGCCTGCCCCCCAGCGAACTCTGACCCTGCCCCAGGCCCGGCAGACCGGAACCATCCAGGCCCAACCCCAGAGCAAAACCCCGGAGGGCTATTGCCTCTGGCGGGGGCAGATCCCTCAGGGAGACGGGCCGGTATATGTCCAGTGCGGGCAACGGGTCTATGAGGCCTTCCGCCTGGAGGGCGGTGCCTTTGCCCTCCACCTGCCACAGGAAGAAATTCCCAAAATTGCCGCTTGCCAAGTGAACGGATCTATGGTAAGCTACACATTGGAAATTTCTTAACGGAAAGGATAATCCTATGAAACAGCTGTTCCTGCTTCTGGCGCTGGTATTCCTGCTGTCCGGCTGCGGCCAGGACACGCCCAAAACAACCACCGGCCCCATTTCCACAACCAAACCTTCCACCACTACCCCGGAAACCACCGTTCCCGTCACCACCGCGCCCCAGACCACCGGTGCCGACCGGATGGCCCTGGCCCAGAGCTGTCTGGATCAGTCCGTGGAGACCCTGTATGACCTGATCGGGCAGCCGGACTCCACCGACTATGCCCCCAGCTGTCTGGAGGAAGGGGCAGAGGATGGTATGCTCTACTACGACGGATTCGTGGTGTACACCCTCCGTACCGCCTCCGGCGAGACCGTGACCTTTGTGGAATAAAACAAAAGACACCCTTCCGGAGGAAGGTGTCTGAGACTGTCGGATAAGCCAAAACGGCTTTTCCGACAGTTTTTTTGCCCAGAAACAGGGCAAATGGCCCACGGAAAAACACCTCCGCCGACACAGCCGGCGGAGGTGTTTTCCACAAGAAAGGACACGGGGGTACCCGTGTCCCTTTTGTCTGTTTGGAATGGCGGGATCAGTAAGCCACGCCCCAGTAGACCATTTCCTTGGCAGGCTTGCCGCAGCAGGGGCAGACCGTATCCAGCTCCTCCTGGGCGAAGGGGATACAACGGGAGGACATTCCCGCCACTTCCTTCATCTTCATCTCGCAGGCCAGGTCTCCACACCACATGGTCTTGATGTAGCCGCCATTGCGCTCCTGAAGCTCCTTGGCCTCCTCCAGGGAGTGTGCCGCATAGATGTGCTCGTCCAGGTTCTTCTTGGCCTTGTCGAACATCTGCTGCCGGACGATCTCCAGCTGCTGGGCCACTGCGGCCTCCAGCTCCTCCAGGCGCACCACGATCTTCTCCCGATCCGTCCGGCGAACCAGCACGCACTGGCCGTTCTCCAGATCCCGGGGACCGCACTCCACCCGCAGGGGCACACCCTTCATCTCGTACTCGGCGCACTTCCAGCCCATGGAGTTGTCGGAATCATCCATCTTCACCCGCAGGCCGGCAGCGATCAGCCGTTCCCGCAGGCCGGCAGCGCCTTCCAGCACGCCGGGCTTATGCTGTGCCACCGGCAGCACCACTACCTGGATGGGAGCGATCATGGGAGGCAGCACCAGGCCGTTGTTGTCGCCGTGGGTCATGATAATGCCGCCAATGAGCCGGGTGGACACGCCCCAGGAAGTCTCGTGAGGGTTGGTACGCTGGTTGTTCTTGTCGGTGAATTCGATACCGAAGGCCTTGGCGAAGCCGTCACCGAAATAGTGGGAAGTACCGGCCTGGAGGGCCTTCCGGTCGTGCATCATGCACTCGATGGTATAGGTAGCCTCAGCGCCGTTGAACTTCTCCTTCTCGGTCTTCCGGCCCCGGGTCACAGGCATAGCCAGAACCTTCTCGCAGAAGTCGGCATAGACATTGAGCATGGTCTCGGTGAATTTCTTGGCCTCCTCGGCGGTGGCGTGGATGGTGTGGCCCTCCTGCCACAGGAACTCCCGGTGGCGCAGGAAGGGGCGGCTGGTCTTCTCCCAGCGCAGCACGCTGCACCACTGATTATACTTCATGGGCAGATCCCGGTGGGACTGGAGCACATTGGCAAAATGCTCGCAGAACAGGGTCTCGGAGGTGGGCCGGATGGCATAGCGCTCCTCCAGCTTATCGTTGCCGCCGTGGGTGACCCAGGCGCACTCCGGTGCGAAGCCCTCCACATGATCCTTCTCCTTCTGGAGCAGGCTCTCGGGGATCAGCATGGGCATATAGACATTTTCCACACCCTGCTTCTTGAACTCCGCGTCCAAGGTATGCTGGATATTCTCCCAAATGGCATAGCCATAGGGCCGGTAAATGAACACGCCCTTGATGGAGGAGTAGTCGATGAGCTTGGCCTTGGTGCACACATCGGTGAACCACTGGACAAAGTCAACCTCCATATCGGTGATCTGTTCGACCTTCTTTTCTTTCGCCATATCTTATAACCTCTCGGAAAATAATGATTTTATAGCTCATATTGTAGCACAATTGTCCCCTGGCGTAAAGGGGGTATTTTCCCCTTTCCGGGAAAAACTTTGCCAAATACCCATTGTAAAATCCTGTGGGATTTGGTATACTGACACCAGAAATAAAACTGTAACGGAGGCATTTCCATGAAGTCCATCCGAGAGATCTACAAAATCGGCAAGGGTCCTTCTTCCTCCCACACCATGGGGCCGGAGCGGGCTGCCAAGCTGTTCAAAGCCGACCATCCCAATGCGGACCGGTTCCAGGTCATCCTCTACGGCAGTCTGAGCAAGACCGGCGTAGGCCACGGAACCGACCGGGTTCTGCGGGAGGTTCTGTCCCCCCTGCCCACGGAGATCATCTTCTCCCAGGAGGTGCTGAAGGACTCCCATCCCAACACCCTGACCCTGCGGGCTTTCCAAAAGGACCGGGAGCTGGCCAGCCTCACCGTGGAGTCCATCGGCGGCGGCGATATCCGGGTTCCCGGCTCCACCCTGGCCCAAAGTGAGGATATTTATCCCGAGAATTCCTTCGCGGAGGTGGCCGACTTCTGCAAGTGGCGCTATATCGAAAAACTCAGCGACTATGTTCAGATGCACGAGGATCCGGATATCTGGGAGTTTCTCCTGCAGGTGTGGGATGTGATGAAAAAGTCCATTGACGAGGGGCTTGCCGCCAGCGGGGTGCTTCCCGGCGGGCTGAATGTCCAGCGGAAGGCAAAATTCCTCTTCACTCAGGAGCCCAAGGATGACCTGCCCGCCCTGAAGGAGTTCCAGCAAATCGCCGCCTACGCCTACGCCGTGGCGGAGCAGAATGCCGACAACGGCACCATCGTCACCGCCCCCACCTGCGGTGCCTGTGGCGTGGTACCCGCCGTGCTGAAATACGCTCAGCAGACCCATGGCTTCTCCGACATGGAGATCGCCCGGGCCCTGGCCACAGCCGGTGTCATCGGCAGTCTGACCAAGCGCAACGCCTCCATTTCCGGTGCGGAATGCGGCTGTCAGGCGGAGATCGGTACCGCCTGCTCCATGGCCGCCGCCGCTCTGGCAGAGCTTTACGGCCAGAACCTGGATCAGGTGGAATATGCCGCCGAAGTTGCCATGGAGCACCATCTGGGTCTGACCTGTGACCCCATTTGCGGTCTGGTGCAGATCCCCTGCATTGAGCGCAACGCCGTTGCCGCTATGCGGGCGATGAATGCCTGCAACCTGAGCTATTTCCTCACCGGCTCCCGGAATATCAGCTATGACATGGTGTGCCGGGCCATGAAGGAGACGGGCCTGAACCTGAGCCATCAGTACAAGGAAACCAGCGAGGGCGGTCTGGCCCGGATCTACGACCGGCGGAAGCAGGAGCAGACCACCGGAAGCGCCGCAACCTGACCCATAACCAAACGGGAGGTGCCAGAAGGCACCTCCCGTTTCTTGACTATTCGGTTTACATAAAGCTCTTGATGGCAGAGATCAGGATATCCCCCGCCACCACCCGGTCCTCGGCCGCGAAGCCCTGGGCAAAATTATCCGTATAGAGCACCTGGGCGCTGGGTGGGAATTCCTCATCCCCGGCCCAAACCAGGATTTCCATACCGTAGCCCCCGATCAGGTCAAAGCGGAATCCGGCATCCCCGTGGGTCAGGGGCTGTGCCCCCATTTTCTCACAGGCCGCCCGGAAGGCCGCCACCCGGGTGCCAAAGCTATAGGCCGCCCGGGTCAGCACCCGGCCGGTATAGGGCTGGATATACAGTTCCCCCCAGGGCATTTCCCGGAAGGTCTTCCATTCGCCGCCCCAGGCCACAGTCTTTCCCTCCAGCAGATAGCGCAGGAGGAAGGTCTGGGTGGGCAGATTGGGGATTTTCCCCCCATCCAAGGCACGAATGGCATAATCCGGGTGGGAGATTGCATAGTCCCGGCCCATCAGGGTGAGGGTAAATGCTTCTCCATCCCAGGTTACCCCCTCCAGCCGGGCAGTTACCGCCTCCGGTTCCACCTGGGCAAACAGCTGGGCATAGTGGGAAAAGGGCACTTCTTCTTTGTGATTTTCAACTTGCATGGATTTTCCTCGTTCTATCTTTGTTCTGGGGTTCACTCCTGCTTGGAGTTGGGGAAGATCCGGGCATCGGTATGGGGAATGAAACAGGCCGCCACAAAGGCATCCATATACCCCGGGTGGGTACTCAGCTCCAAATAGGTCATGTTGGTTGCCACCTCCGCGCACTTGGCAATGGCCTGGTCACTCATGACCATGGCATAGGAGCCGGTGAGGGAGGAGTTGCCGATATACTGGAATTTCTCCAGTTCCACATCGGGGAACATACCGATGTTCACAGAGTTTCGCATATTGATGCCGCTGCCGATACCGCCGGCGACATAAACTTTATCGATACACTCCGGCGTCATATCCACGGACTGAAGGAGAATGTCAATGGCAGAGAAAATGGCACCCTTAGCCCGGATGAAGTTGTCGATATCCACCTCGTTGATGGAGACCTCCCGGCCGGTGTCCGATTCTTCCCCGGTGGCAATGACATAGCGGCCCATGCCGTGGCTGTCCCGCTTCACCCGTGCGCCTTCCCGGACAAACAGGCCCTTGGCGTTGATGATGCCGCAGCGGTACAGCTCGGAAATGATGTCGATGATGCCGGAGCCGCAGATGCCCACGCACCGCTGTCCCGGGTCGCCCACCACGCTGAGGGTGGGTTCCATGGTATCCCTGTCAATGGTACAGGCCTCGATGGCACCATCCGTGGCCCGCATACCACAGGAAATGTCGCCGCCCTCAAAGGCAGGGCCGGCGGAGCAGGCGCAGCTCATCATAAAGTCCCGGTTGCCAAAGACGATCTCGCCGTTGGTGCCCAGGTCGATGAACAGGCTCATTTCATCCCGATCCCAGAAGCCCGCCGCCAGGGTACCAGCGGTGATATCGCCGCCCACATAGGAACCGATGTTAGGAGCAATGACCACGGGAGCCAGGGGATTGGCGGGGAGCTTCAGATCCCCGGCCAGCAGGCCCTCCCAGCCGAAGAAGCTGGGGATATAGGGCTCCATCCGCACAGGGCTGGCATCCACACCCACGAACAGGTGGTTCATGGTGGTGTTGGCACCCACCGCCAGGCGCAGAATGCTTCTGGCAGAGATTCCAGCGGTCTTGCACAGATTCCCGATGATGGGATCCAGCGTCTCTTTGATAATGGCATCCTGGAGCTTTTTTCTGCCCCCGGTCTTGCTCTGCTCGATAATCCGGTTGATCACATCGGCGCCAAAGCGGATCTGACCGTTACCGGAGCTTCCCTTGGCCAGGAGCTTTCCCGTCTCCAGATCCGTCAGGACCATGGTGACGGTGGTGGTGCCGATATCAATGGCGCAGCCCACAATGGCCCGATCCTCGGGGCCGGTGATCTCCATGCACTGGAAGCAATCCCCCAGGAGCTGGCCCTTGACGCACACATGGAAATTGTGCTCCCGGAGCACCGTGGCCAGCTTGCTCATGACCTGGAAGGGGATCTGGACCCGCTCCACCCCTGCTGCCTCCTGAATGGCCCAGCTCAGCCGCTCATTGTCCGGCATGGTGTCATCCAGGGTGGGCTCTGCCAGGATCAGATCCAGGGCCCGGAAATTGTTTTCGAAGCGGATGCCGCTGGCCACCAGGTTCTCCTGAGCTTGCTGGAAGATGGCTACTTCCTTGGGGCTGGACAGGTCGGCGGTTTTCATCCGGCTTTTGTAGGCGGAGGCGATATCCGGCACCAGGACAGTGACATCGGCAATCACCTTGGAGCAGCAGCTCAGCCGCCACCCCGCCTTATATTCCTCGTCGGTGATGTGACGGCTGGGAAGGCTCTCCAAGTCGCCCGCAACCAGCTTGACCCGGCATTTACCGCAGGAGCCGTTGCCGGAACAGGGTGCATCAATAGCCACATTGGCCCGGCGGGCCACCTCCAGCAGGTTATCACCGGCGTTGCACGCGATTTCAACGGGAGTTCCCCCCTCGATTTGGAAGGTTACTTTCATATTTTCCTCCTGTGTAGTTAAAATTGTGACAAAACGCAACACATACGCACAGGAGCGCTGCCCTGCGAAGTGTCCTTGTAGTTCTTCTGACTTATGCCTCCGGCAAAACCGCCCCTGCCTTCTCAGGGTTTCCCCCAATGACCGGCTTCCGCAGACGGGACGGTCTCTTGGCATTTACAGCACTTTCGTGCGGGGTCTTGCACCCCATTCCCTTTTTAAGCTCCGCAGCCGGCTGGCGCACCACGGAGCCACAAGAACATCCATTTTCCTTTGTATTCTGGGGCCCCAGATTTTTGGGGATTACCCGAAGAAAGATTGAAACGCTTCCGATGCGGCGGGGAAATTGCCCCCGCCGCGGTTTCCTTTTCTATCCCAGCGGTACGCCGCTTACATCAGGGGTTCCATGCCCAGGACGGGGTGACCCTTCTCGGTCAGCCAGTTCAGCAGCTCCTCGCAGTCGGTGGTAATGGTCTCATCCGCCACCAGATCGGTGAAGTTCTCAATGCCGTACAGCTCCTGGGCGGTCTTGTTCAGCTTGGCTGCCACATCATCCTTCAGCTCCTTGGGCATCCAGACGATCCGCTCAATACCGCCTTCGGCAGCGATAAACTTCTTGGAGGAGATGAAGTGACGGCCATGGCCCATATAGCCGGGCGTCTGGACACCGCCGCCGGTGCAGGAAGCCAGCTCACCGAAGGTCATACCGGCGGGGGTCATACCGGCGTACTCCCGGTTGACCACGATGAAGCCGTTGCTCATGGGCTCGATGCCGCAAATGCACTCGAAGCAGCCGCAGGAGGTCATGGGATCCTCCAGAATGGAGTACAGGGTCACGCTCTCCACCGCTCCGTGGGTTGCGGAGGCGACCATCTGATCCACGCTGTCGAAGCGACCGGTGCGCTCGTCGGTACAACCCTCCTTGAAAATAGGCTGGCAGGGGCCGCTGGGGTTGAGCTCATTGGTCGCCTTGGCATCCAGCCAGCTCACAGCACCGCACAGGCCCAGACGCTCGGGCGTGACCACGCAGCAGTGGGCGGGGGCAAAGGACTGGCACAGGATGCAGGTATAGAAGCGATCCACGGACTCGTCGGTCATGGAAGCCAGACGGTCATCCCGGGCATCGTAGCGGGGCATTGCCAGATCATCCCGGAAGGCACCGGCCTTGTCGGGATCGGTGATGATGGTCACCTGGCACTTGTCCACAACGGCATCGAACTCATTCATAATCATGACATACAGGACCTCTGCGAAGTCCTTCAGCCGCAGACCTGCCTCGAAAGCAGCGTTGGAGACACGGACACGAACCTGATTGCGCTGGCCGGTGTGCATCACGCCCTCCATGTAGTTGAACCAGGCATGGAACTTCCGCTCAATGACGGACTCGAAATCCGCCTGCATCTTCTTGCCCGCAACCTCCACATAGGTGGCCAGAGCCAGCTCCTTGGCCTCGTCCAGGTCGGGTCCGATAATGTTGATCTTGTGGTCCTCGATCTCGCTGAGCTCCCGCATCACCACCAGCTCCGCAGTGGGGTTCTTGCCGGACCAGCATTCGTTGTGCATATCCGCCTTGCGGATAATCTCGCCCTCGAAGGCAGCAGCAAAGGCCACGGAAATGGGCAGCTCGGTGGTCTTGATCTTGATGCCCCGCAGCTCCAGGGACTTCTTCACCGTCTCCCCATGGTCACAGACGGATTCCAGGGCACCGGGAACCTGATTCTCGGCCAGGTCAATATCCACCACCACGGGGAAGCCCAGGGCAATGGCACCGGCACCGGCAGAAACCACCACGGCATCAATAGCACCGAAGGTATTGACGAAAGCGGGGACGCGCTCCTTGGTATAGGTCAGCAGGGTGGACAGATCCCCAGGCTGGACATTGCCGAAGATCAGGGCCGCACGGATGGCCACGGTGACCACATGGATCACGGAGGTCACATCATGGCCCAGGGGAATCACACGGAATTCCAGGCCCATCTTCACGCCGCCCTCGGCGCACTGCTCGATGACATCGCCCACCAGGAAGCTCATAATGCCCTTGGACTGGTAATCCTTGACCACCTTCACCACATCAGCGGCATTGTCCGCCTTGCCCAGAACCACTGCCACGCCGGGGATATCGCCGGTGACCAGAGGCACGCCCAGGGAGCGGATGATGGGATCGGGAACGAAGCCGATGCCGGACTCCCCCTCATAGGGGTTGCCGCCCTCCACATATTTCAGGCCCTCGATGATCTCCGCACCCACAGCGGTGGCAAGGCCGGCGTTCAGCGCCTGGCCCAGGTCCTCTTGACCCGTGATCAGGCTCTTGAGCACGCCCACGCAGGCGGGCAGATCTCCCAGAGTCTTCACCTTCACGCCGGTGGCAGCGTAAATGGTGGGGAAGAAATAGGCGGTATCGGGAAAAGCGATTTCCTTATCCGCACCGTACTTGGCAATGGCGTCGTTGACAGCGCCCTCGGTCAGGCCTGCCACGGCGTTGGAGCCGCCATAGATCAAATCGGTTAATACACTCATGTAAGTTCCTCCCAAAAATCGATTTTCAGTCTTTTATATAGAGCCTTTCGGCTGGATATACCATTTCATTGGGGACATGGGCACGGATACCCTCCGCCCATCTCCTCCTCCAGCCGGCGAAGCAGGCAGCCGGCCAGATAATACACCGTTTCATAGCGGATGTATTGCAGAATATTCCGGTCCCACAGCAGGACACAGCTGGGCGGGAATTCCCCATCCCCATGGTAAAACTTCACCACCATGGACATATCGGCAAACACCGGGATCCGGAAGCCCAGATCCCCCAGCGCCACCCCAGTCCCTCCCAGGCTTTCGCAGGCCCGGCGAAAAGCGGCGGGATCTTCCTCGATCCCGGCAGCCAGACCCCGGGTATCCATGGTCAGGCCGCTGCCCCGGACCCAAACCCCGGGCAGGCTGGAGACCGGGCAGAATTCGCCCCCGGGGACGGCGGCGGGCTGACCGTCGCAGAGCCAATCATAGAGGCACAAGGCCGCACCAAAGTCCGCCTTGCCAGTGGGAAAGGTGATCTCCCCGGTTTTCTGGGAGATTCTCGCCATTTGCCCCAAAAAGGGGGTAAAAATCTCATTATCTCCCCGGATCACGCCGGGCTTTTCCCGGTACACACCGGGATCGTAAGTCAGGAAGCGCCGCCGGGCAGCTTCCTTCATCTGCTGGTAATGGTTCATCCTCACAGAAACAGGCAAAATGGCTGGGAGGGAGACTTCCCTCCCAGCCATTGCATGCCAGGGTTTATTCAGCGCTTACAGATCCAGGTAGCTGTCGGAGTACAGCACATAGTTCTTGAAGATATCACAGGACTTGATGGTCTCCATCAGGCGCAGGTCGTTGGGGTTGACAATGGCGGAGGTCAGACCCTGCATCATTGCCATGGCCACCAGAGCGGAGTCCATGATGGGACGGACAGCCTTGGGAGCGCCGTTGGAGTTGTTGGACAGACCGCCGGTGGACTTCAGGCCCTTG
>CAYRYT010000047.1:0-12028 GCA_964428625.1 uncultured Oscillospiraceae bacterium
GGTAAAGCTCTGCGCTCCAATAGTGTTCTAATAAGACTACAAATCGTGCATCTATTTACGGATGCATTAGGAAAAAATCTTGTCCGCCGAACCGTAGTGAAGCATTTTAAGAAGATTATACAGCGCACCGATATTTCTGATACTGCTCGTTTCCACGATTTGCGTCATAGTTTCGCCGTTACTTCGCTCTATGCCGGTGATGACATTAAAACGGTGCAGGCAAATCTGGGGCATGCAACTGCGCAGTTTACCTTGGATGTGTATGGCCATGTGACGCAAAAAATGCGAAAGGACAGTGCCAACCGGATGCAGCAGTTCTACGATCAGATAAAAGCATCTCAAAATGCACCATAAGGGAAAACTTTTGGGGCAGAGAGAAATCCAGAAGGAAAGTAGGGCAAAAAGTGCTGATATAAGCAAAAATCAGCCAGTAATCGTAACAATTACTGGCTGATAGTTGGCAGGAGCACAAGGACTTGAACCTTCTGGCTGAGATCAACCGGGAGAAGCCCGTCTCCGTGGAGCTGGGGCTGCAAACCATCCATGAGGAGACCGCCCGGTATCTCCGCCGGGGCTATCCAGCGGGGGTTTACCGGGATGCCATGGCCCGGCTGAGAGCGGCGGGCATTGAGACGGTCACCCACATCATTCTGGGTCTCCCCGGAGAGAATCTGGAAATGGCGGTGGAGACGACCCGGGCCGCCGTGGCGGCGGGGACTACCGGGGTGAAATTCCACCTGCTCCATGTGCTCAGGGGTACGAATCTGGAACAGGAATACCAGGCGGGAAAATTCCAATGCCTGACCCTGGAGGAATATGCCCGGTGGCTGAAAGCCTGCCTGGCGGAGCTGCCCCGGGAGACGGTGGTCCACTGTATCACCGGCGACGGGGCCAAGCGGGATCTGGTGGCACCCCTGTGGTCCGGGGACAAGAAGCGGGTGCTGAACTATCTGAACCGTTATCTTGCCGCCCCGGAGCCATAAGAAAACCCCCACGGGAAAGCCATTCGCTTTCCCGTGGGGGTGCTTTCATTCGCCATTCATGCCCAGGATGGCACTGAAGGTCTTGAAAATGATCTTCCAGTCCACCAGGAAGTTCCGATCCTGAATGTATTTCAGATCCAGCTCCAGCCATTCCTCGAAGCTCAGGTCATTGCGTCGGGGCTGAATCTGCCAGTAGCAGGTCAGACCGGGGGTGACATAGAGGCGTTGGCGCTGGTAGCTGTCGTACTGGGCTACTTCCCGGGGCAGGGCAGGCCGGGGGCCGACGATGCTCATGTCCCCCTTGAGCACATTCCACAGCTGGGGCAGCTCATCAATGCTGGCCTTGCGCAGAAACTTTCCCATGGGGGTGATCCGGGGGTCGTCCTTGATTTTGAAGGCGGGGCCTTCCATTTCGTTGTGAGTCAGCAGATTATCCAGCTTCTTCTCCGCACCGGGGACCATGGTGCGGAACTTGTAAAACCGGAAGATCTTCCCATCCCGTCCGACCCGCTCCTGAGAGAAGATGGGACTGGCGGAAGGGGCATCCAGCCATACCAAAAGAGCAATTACTGCCATGGGAACGGACAGAAGGAGCATGGCCAGGGCGGACAGAACAATATCCTGGGTGCGCCGGCCAATCCAGTAGGATCGGTCGTTGCGCAGTACCGCATCCCGGTCCAGAAACACTGCTCGCTCCGGATGGGTTTGGTCACGATTCTTTAATGCATCCATAAACAAAATACTCCAAGCCGCCGAAGCGGTGGGTGTCAGTATATTCGGAAAAAGGGCGCAATACCCCCATTCCTTCCCGCATTGTAACATATTTCGCCATGCTTCGCAACGGGGAAAGGCAAAATTTGGCCATTCTTCGCAAATAATTTACAGTTTGCTCACAGTTTTCCGGTGGATTTTCCGCTGTTTTTCAGAAGTTCATTCAGCACCGGCGTCAGCAGGAAAACGGCAATGAGATTGGGAATGGTCATCAGACCGTTGAAGGTCTCGGAAATGCCCCAGATGAGCCCCAGATCCATGGTGGCACCCAGGATGGGGGTCAGCGCGTAGGCCAGGGTAAAGGGGCGGATGGCCTTGGCATCAAAGAGAAATTCCACGCAACGGCTTCCGTACAGGCCCCAGCCGATGATGGTGGAGAAGGCGAAGCAGCACAGGGCAATAGCAGTGAAAATGGAGACCCAGTTGCCATAGACAGCGGTGAAGCCGGAAATGGTCAGCTCCGCGCCGGCATCCCCGCCGTAGGGGATGGAAACCCCGCTGAGGAGAATCACCAGGGCGGTCAGGGTGCAAATGACGATGGTGTCCATAAACACTTCGAAAATGCCAAACATACCCTGGTTGATGGGGTCTTGGGTATCGGCGCAGGCGTGGGCGATGGAGCCGGTGCCCAGGCCTGCCTCATTGGAGAAGATGCCCCGGGACACGCCCCGCTTCACACTCGTGAAGAAACTGCCCACAAGACCGCCGGTGACGGCGGCGGGCTGGAAAGCACCCTGGAGGATCATGGCGAAAACCGCCGGAATTTTTTGGATATTCAGGCAGATGACCCCAAGGGCAAGGAGCAGGTAGAGAAGCGCCATGAGGGGTACCAGCTTTTCCGACACCCGGCCGATGCGCTTTACGCCGCCCAGGAGGATCAGCCCCACCAGCACTGCCATGGCAATGCCCAGCCCCAGGCTGACAGCGTCCATGTGGATGGGGTCCACCAGCTGGTAGTTCAGCAGAGCCGATTCAATGGCGGCGGTGATGGTATTGACCTGGGTGGCGTTGCCGGTGCCAAAGACGGCGCAAATGCCAAAAAAGGCATACAGCCAGGCCAGAATATGCCATTTCTTCCCCAGACCGTTTTTGATGTAGTACATGGGGCCGCCCACCCAATCTCCCTAGGAGTTCCGCTCCCGGAAATGGACGGCCAGGGTCACCTCGGCGAATTTGGTGCCCATGCCCAGCAGGGCGGAGATCCACATCCAGAACACGGCACCGGGGCCGCCGATGGCAATGGCACCGGCCACACCGGCGATATTGCCGGTACCCACCGTGGCGGCCAGGGCGGTACAAACCGCCTGGAAGGGGGTAATGGCACCGTCGGCGGCGCTGTTTTTCTGGAAGATCCGGCCCAGGGTGGCCCGCATGGCGTGGCCGAATCGGCGCAGCTGAATGAATCCCGTGGAAACACCCAGGTACAGGCCAACGCCGACAATACAGATCATGGCGGGAACGCCCCAGATCAGGTCGTTGAGCCATTGATTCACAGTTTCGATGATTGCAAGCATAGTGTCACATCCGTGGTTGATTTATGCCGAAGTCAGTTCCAATTATCATACTATGAAAGACTTGAAAATGCAAGAAAAATGTCGGGGAAATGGTAATTGTGGAAGATGTGTCCCAATTATTCCCGGTAAGGGGAGGAAAAATCGAATCGACAAAGCCTTCCCCCTTGCCAAGGGGAAGCTAATATGCCTCCCCTTGGTAGGAGCTAGAAGGTTGTAACGCCAAAGCCTCCCCCCCTGGTAGGGGGAGGTGGCACGGCGGACGCCGTGCCGGAGGGGGTTGATGGTGACGATTTTCCCCAGTAGTCGGATGGTTGCGCCGCACCCCTGTGAATGTCCAACCCTCAATCCCCTCAGTCGGCCTGTTCGGCCGACAGCTCCCCTTACTAAGGGGAGCCTTTTCATCCGACACGCTGCCAAGAGGAGCCTTATTTGTCCAGGATCGGCGCTCCGTTGAGGACGGCCTCCACCAAATGGTCATCCTGATACCGCAGCTTCAGCAGGAAAAAGGGCGCGTCCTGCCACAGAAGATCCAGAAAAATCTGATCCCCCTCCCATTTTGGCAGCTTGTCCAGAAAATCCCGGCTGACCCATTCCAGGTTCCCTTCGTCACATTCCTTCAGCTCTCCGGTAAAAGCGTCGGCGGTGAACAGGTACATATATTCCCCTTCCCAGGGCCCATTGGTCAGGAAGGTGACGATTCCCCGGCAGCGCCATTGGGTCAGGGTCAGCCCCGTTTCCTCCCGGGCTTCCCGGAGCAGACACTCCTCGGGAGATTCCTCTCCCTCGAATTTGCCCCCAATGCCGATCCATTTGTCCTGGTTGACATCGTTCTTCTTCTTGACCCGGTGGAGCATTAGCACATCATTTCCCCGGAGCACATAACAAAGCGTGGTATTTCGCATGGCAACAGCCTCCTTTTTTCTATTATAGCACAGGAAAGACCATTGACAATGGGGAAATTGCTTGCATTTTGTCGAATTTATGGTATAGTAGGGCTATCGAAGAAAAAGGAGCGGTTTACCATGGGTATTGTTGTCATTGGCGCCACTTTTGTGGATATTAAAGGCTTCCCGGAGGACAATTATCTGCCCACCGGCCGGAATGTGGGCCAGGTGGAGTATATTCACGGCGGCGTGGCCCGAAATGTGGTGGAGGACATTGCCAATGTGGAGCTTCGCCCCACCTTTGTGGGCATTGTGGATAATACCCCCATGGGTGCTTCTGTTGTGGAGAAGCTGCGCAATCACAAGGTCAACACCGACTATGTCCTGACCCGCCGGGATGGCATGGGTACCTGGCTGGCGGTTTTTGACAATAACGGGGATGTGGCCGGTTCCATCTCCAAGCGGCCCAATATGCTGCCCCTGGTGGGCCTTTTGGAGCAACGGGGGGATGAGATTTTTGCGGGTGCGGATTCTGTGGTGCTGGAAGTGGACCTGGATAAGGATATCGTCAAAAAAATCCTGGAGCTGGCCCAGAAGCACAATACCAAGATCATCGGCCTGGTTTCCAATATGAGCATTGCGGCGGAGCGCCGGGATTTTCTGAAGCATTTCGACTGCTTTATCTGCAATCAGCAGGAGGCTGGGATGCTGTTCCTGGACGATTATTCCCAGGCAACTCCGGAGACTCTGCGGGATATCCTCTGCGAGAAGGTAACAGCTGCCAAAATCCCTGCCATGGTGGTGACCATGGGCGCCCAGGGGGCGGTGTACGCCCGGTGCGACGGGGAGAAGGGAATTTGCCCCGCCCGGAATGTCCAGGTGAAGGATACCACCGGTGCCGGTGATGCCTTCTGTGCCGGTGTGGCCATTGGCCTGACCTACCATGGCGGTATGGCCAAGGCTATCGAGATCGGCTCCTATCTGGCCGCCTCCGTGATCACATCCTCGGAGAATGTCTGCCCCCGGTTCCTGCCCCAGGAGCTGGGTCTGGATATCCAGGTGGAGGTTTAACCCCGAAAATAGTATGGGCCTAGCTGATGGATTCAGCTAGGCCCATTTTTTGATAAAATGTATCTCCTTGGCAAGGGGAGCTGTCGGCCGGACAGGCCGACTGAGGGGATTGAAGCTATCGACTACCGCAGAAGTTCCGACCTTCCACCCCCTCCGGCAAAAATCGGAGATTTTTGCCACCTCCCCCTGGTAGGGGGAGGCTTTAGCTGGTGCAACCTTCTCTCCCCCTGCCTGGGGGAGGCTTGGACTGTATACCTCCCTTACAGGGTGATTTTTCGCAGAATCTGCCAGAACAGCTGACCGATGGTCAGGCGGGGGACGGCCCGGGCGGCTACGAGGCTCACCTGGCCCAAAATCCGGTCACCGCACCGCAGGGTCAGGGTGCCCATCCGCTGCCCCTGGGCGATGGGGGCAGCGACGGATTCCTCCAGTGTGACCTCCCGTGTGACGGAACCGGCCTGGGCCTTTTCCAGGAGAAGGGGAGGCGACTGCTCGGGCACCAGGGGTACCGTGGATGCGGTGCCCAGCTTTACCGTACCGGTAACCGCCGACTCCAGCTGAGGGGTCACCAGGGTGTAGTGGGCGAAGCCGTGATCTAGGAGAACCCGGCAGGCAGTAAACCGCTGGGCGGAGCTTTCGGCACCCATGATCACGGCAATCAGCTCCATACCCTGTCGCTGAGCCGCAGCGCTGAGACAATACCCCGCTCCGGAAGTGAATCCTGTTTTCAGCCCGGTGCATCCGTTGTAGAACCGAACCAGCTTGTTGGTGTTCACCAGGCCAAAGGCACCGCCCCGCACGGTGTCCATCCAGATGGTGGTGTATCGTTTTATATCCGGGTGATTTTTCAGCAGTTCCCGGCTCATGAGGGCAATGTCATAGGCACTGGTGCGATGCTGGGAAGCCTCCGGGCTGTCATCCAGGCCGGTGCAGTTGACAAAATGGGTGTCCGCCATCCCCAATTCCCCGGCCCGGCGATTCATGGATTCCACAAATGCCGCCTCCGAGCCTGCCAGATGTTCCGCCATGGCGCAGGCACAGTCGTTGGCGGAGCTGACGGCAATGGACTTGACCATATCTGCCACGGACATGGTTTCCCCCGCTTTGAGATAGATCTGGCTGCCCCCCTTGGCAGCGGCGGAGGGGGATGCGGTGACGGTGTCCGTCCAGGCAAGGGTTCCGCCGTCAATGGCTTCCATAATCAGCAGCAGGGTCATCACCTTGGTGACGGAGGCCGGGGCCAGCTTCTCATGGGCGTTCTGTTCATAGATCACCTGACCGGTGGCCAGCTCCATGAGGCAGGCGCTTTTTCCTTCGATGGATTGGCTCAACTCTGCCCCCTGGGCAGGCAGGCCCAGGGCCAGAAGGGCCATCACCAGGGCCAGGGCGAAGAATCGTTTCATATGCATTCCTCCCGATTCGTTTGTTACAGCCTATGGCCGGGAAGCCCCGGCTATTCCCGGTGAAAATATTCCGTCATTTCCTACAAAAAGATGGAAATCTTCCAATTTCCAGGGAATTCCGGTTGCGAGATGGGCCTGGCTATGCTATGATGAAACCGGAAAGAGCGGCTTCTCGCCGCCATGAATCCGGGAAAGAAGGAATGATTATGGAAATGAACAAACAGGAATACAAGGCCCTGAAAAAGGCTTACAAGCGGGAAAAACGCAGGAAGGTCACGCCCTGGAAAGGGATGACTATTCTCTGCCTGATCCTGGCGCTAATCTGCACGCCGCTGATTCTGGCGATGCAGGTTTTTGACAATACCCTGGCCGCCTTCGTGGGCGGTACCTTCTGGGAGTTGCAGGATGAAGATCCCCACGCCCAGTATTTTAGGCCTGATTTCGACTCCGTGGAGGAGATGACAGATGCAGGCCTTGCCCTGTGCCGGGAGGTAGAAGCGGAGGGTGCGGTGCTGCTGATGAACAACGGTGCCCTGCCCCTGGCCAGCGGGGCCAAGGTCAGCACCCTGTCCTCCAGCTCTGTGAACCTGGTCTACGGCGGCACCGGCTCCGGCAATGTGGATGCCTCCAAGGCGGATGACCTGAAGACTGCCCTGGAAAAGTCCGGCCTGGAGGTCAACCCCATTCTGTGGGACTGGTATCAGTCCGAGGAAGGGGCGGTCTATAACCGCACCGCCGGTTCCGGGGAGAGCGCGGTGCTGGCCGGTCAGGCCTCCATTGCCGAGGTTCCCGTGGATGTGTACCCCCAGAAAGTGAAGGATTCCTTCGCCCAGTATGGGGATGCGGTGATCATCACCTTGTCCCGGGTTGGCGGCGAAGGCTATGACCTGGAATTCCGCAGCTATAACTACCTGGCCTTGAGCCAGGAGGAGCAGGATATGCTCCGGTGGGCCGCCGATATGAAGAAGGCCGGTACGGTGAAGCATATCGTCGTGCTGATCAATACCTCCAATGCCCTCCAGGTGGATTTCCTGAAGGACAACCCTTATGATGTGGATGCCTGCCTGTGGATCGGTGGTGTGGGTATCAGCGGCACCAATGCTGTGGCAGATATCCTGGCCGGTAAGGTCAATCCCTCCGGCAGACTGGTGGATACCTACTGCTTCGACAACTATTCTGCCCCTGCCATGGCCAATTTCGTCCCCGTGACCTACGGCGGCGATACCAGCCGCATTCCCAGCAGTGCGGATACCTACATGGTTTACCAGGAGGGTATCTATGTGGGCTACAAGTATTATGAGACCCGGTATGAGGACTATGTCATGGGAACCGGAAATGCCGGCACCTATGCCTATGGTGAGCAAGTGGCGTTCCCCTTCGGCTATGGCCTGAGCTACACGAAGTTCGCCTATTCCGATATGGCCGTGGCCTATGAGAAAGAAACGGATCAGTTCCAGGTTACGGTCACCGTGACCAATGCCGGCGATGTTCCCGGCAAGCACACGGTTCAGGTCTATTCCCAGTCCCCCTATACCGATTATGACAAGACCCATGGGGTGGAGAAGGCCAGCGTTGCCCTGTGCGGCTTTGGCAAGACGGGCATGATGGCCCCCGGCGAGTCCAGAACGATGACCATTACCGTGGACAAGCGGGATCTGGCTTCCTTTGATACCGATGGCGCTGGCACCTATATTCTGGATGCCGGTACCTATTACCTGGCGCTGGGCCGGGATGCCCACGATGCGGTGAACAATACCCTGGCTGCCAAGGGCTACACCGTGGAGAACACCCAGGGCCGGATGGATGCCCAGGGCGACAGCTCCCTGGTCTATGCCTGGGAGCAGGAGACCCTGGACACCGTGACCTACGCAACCTCCCTCAACGGTACCCCCATTACCCAGCAGCTGTCCGATGCGGACATCAATCTCAACGACGCTGTGGAGACCACCGTTACCTACCTGTCCCGCAGCGACTGGGAGGGCACCTGGCCCAGCCGGACGGTACAGATCAATCTGAATGACAAGCTGGTCAAGGCGCTGCAGGATGTGCTGTATGACCCGGCGGATTATCTGCCTGTGACCATGCCCCGGATGGGCGCGGATAACGGCCTGCGTCTGGTGGATATGATCGGCCTGGATTATGACGATCCCCAGTGGGAGCTGCTGCTGGATCAGCTGACCTTCGATGAGATGGTTTCCGCCATTGGTGACTCCTTCCACTGGAGAATGCCCCTGGAGTCCATCCAGGCTCCGGGTACCCGGGATGAAAACGGCCCCCAGGGCCTGACTGCCTCCCTCATTGGCTCCGATGCCTCCCAGATGGATGCCACTGCCTTCACCTCTGAGGATGTGATGGCGGCTACCTTCAATACGGAGCTTCTGTACCAGGTGGGCAATATGATCGGCAATAACTGCCTCCATGCGGATGTGGTTTGCCTATATGGCCCCGGTGCCAACACCCATCGCACCCCCTACGGTGGCCGGAACTTCGAGTATTACGCCGAGGACGGCTTCCTGGCAGGGGAAATCTGTGGTGCGGAGGTACAGGGTATCCAGGAGAAGGGCGTGGATGTGGTCATCAAGCACTTTGCACTGAACGACTGCGAGCAAGATCGTCTGGGCCAGGCGGCCTGGATCGGGGAGCAGGCTGCCCGGGAGATCTATCTGAAGGCCTTCCAGAAGGCTCTGGAGGAAGCCGGTGGCAACGGCGTTATGACCGCCTATACCCGCTGGGGCACCACCTGGTCCGGCGGCCACAAGGGCCTGATGACCGGCATCATGCGGGAAGAGTGGGGGAACCAGGGCATGACCATCACGGACAATGTGCTGGTGAATTATGTCAACGGTGTCGATGGCGTGATGGCCGGCGGCGTGACCACCTATGATGCCATGCTGTGGTATGTGACCGCCCAGCTGCCGGAATACGAGCAGGATGCGGTCGTGGTCACCGCCATGCGGGAGGCCTGCCACCATAATCTCTATGCTCTGGCCAATTCCTCCGGCATGAACGGCGTGGGTGCCAATACCACTATTGTGGCCCATGAGTTGGTGCTGATCAGCATTATGATGATCTTCGCCTGCGCCTTCTGGTTCTTCACCCTGGTGGGCGCCGGCCTGTGGATCTGGGGTGTGATCCGCCTGAGAAAGACGGAGGCCTACCAGGCCTTCCGGGCAGCGAAGAAGGCCCGGAAGCAGCGGAGCTGACCGATTCCCGGCCCCAGGGCCTACTCATAGAAAAAACACATCAGCTGGCCCTACGGGGCCGGCTGATGTGTTTTGTATCAGGATGGGTTTGAAGGGAGCTTTACAGCCCTCAACATTATTATTATACCACAAAACGAACGCAAATGTCCATGGGCAAAACCACAAAAAGATGCCTTGACTTTTTATGGAATATTCCATCTTGCAAAAAAGGGGAGGATGGTATATGATTAAGGCACAAAAAGGAGTGAGTCCCATGTACTAAGTAAGGTCATTCCGAAGAAAGTACGAGGTTATGCAAATGACGGAACCCAAGACAGAGCAGAAATGCCCCCCATCGGCCGAAGGAAGGAGCAAGCCGTTGGGGGTCATTTCTTTTTTGTTTTGAAATTTCTTGAGGGATCTGCTATAATCAAAGCATCCTAAAGAAATGTCAGTTTTCCCAGGAGGTAGTTACGCTATGAAAGAATACGAAATTGTTGCCACTTTTTGCAATGCCTGCGGCGGCAGCTCCCGGCCGCAGACCTTTTTCGAGGAAGCGGAGCTGGGGGATCCGGCGGATTTTGTCCGGCAGAAGCATGGTCGGGAATTCGACCAGTTCCTCCGGGAGGAGCTTCCCAACGGCCAGATCATCTTCCGGTTTGATAACGGCAGTGTTTCCTACCGTTATGAATTCACGGAAATCTGATAGCTTGGGAGGTGCCTATGGTCAGACCCCTCATCCATGATCCCTTGCTCCTGGCCCGGGTTTCCCAGCCTGCCACCCAGGCGGACCTGCCCGCTGCCCAGGACCTGCTGGATACCCTGGCGGCCCACCGGGAAACTTGTGTGGGCATGGCGGGGAATATGATCGGCGTATACAAGCGGATCATTGTCTTTGATGACAACGGCAGGGATACCGTCCTGTTCAATCCGGAGATCCTCTCCGCCCAGGGGCCATTCCAGACCCGGGAGAGTTGCCTGTCCCTGTTGGGCGGGCCCCGGGAATGCTGCCGCTACAGCAAGATCAAGGTGAAATATCACAATGCCCAGTTCCAGACCCGGATCAAAACCTACACCGGCTGGACGGCCCAGATCATTCAGCACGAGATCGACCATTGCAACGGGATCCTGATTTGAAAAATGCCCTCCGGTTCACACACGGTGAGCCGGAGGGCATTTGGTTAGGTGGGGATTTACACGCCGGAGTAAGCAGCAAAGCCAGCGTCAACGGGCAGCACCACGCCGGTGATGGCGGAAGCAGCCTTGTCGTCGCAGAGGAACAGGGTAGCGCCGATCAGCTCGTCAGCATCCACAAAGCGACCGGTGGGGGTGCCGTTGAGGATCTTGGCGGAACGGGCGGTGGGGGTGCCGTCCGCGTTGAACAGCAGAGCCTTGTTCTGAGCGGATACCAGGAAGCCGGGGGCAATGGCGTTGCAGCGGATGCCGGTGCCGGCGAAGTGGGTGGCCAGCCACTGGGTGAAGTTGGAGATACCGGCCTTGGCAGCGGAGTAGGCGGGGATCTTGGTCAGGGGGGTATAGGCGTTCATGGAGGAGATGTTCAGGATGACACCGGACTTCTTCTCAACCATGTCCTTGGCGAAAGCCTGGGTGGGCAGCAGGGTACCCTGGAAGTTCAGCTTGAACACGAAGTCCACGCCGCTGGCCTGGAGATCGAAGAAGGTCTTGCAGCCTTCCCAAGCCTCGTGCTGGTACTCATTGTCGGTGGTGGCGCGGGGGTTGTTGCCGCCGGCACCGTTGATCAGGATGTCGCAGGGGCCCAGATCCTTCAGGACGGCCTGGTGGACCTCTTCCAGAGCCTCGGGCTCCAGAACATTGGCCTTGTAGCCCTCCATGATGTAGCCTTCAGCCTTGACCTCCTCGGCCAGCTTCTTGACAGCGTCCTCGTTCAGGTCCAGAGCGGCGACCTTAGCGCCGGAGTAGGCGAAAGCCTTAGCCATAGCGCCGCAGATTAGACCGCCGGCACCGGTGACCACAACGACCTTGCCGGTGTAGTCGATATTCAGGGGAAGATTAGCCATGATAATTACCTCCAAAGTAAAAATGGGCCGCCCGCCCTCCCGGGAGGGCGGCTGAAAATGGATACGAATTAGTTAGCGTTTGCCACGGTGACCTTGCCGTCCAGCTTGTCCAGCATATCCCAGACACCCAGCATATACATGATGCCCAGGGCACGGTCATACAGGCCGTAGCCGGGACGGA
>CAYRYT010000048.1:0-11652 GCA_964428625.1 uncultured Oscillospiraceae bacterium
TCGTTGACCTGATCTGCCCCTATGCCAAGGGTGGTAAGATCGGTCTGTTCGGCGGTGCCGGCGTGGGCAAGACCGTGCTGATCCAGGAGTTGATCTACAACATCGCCACTGCCCACAACGGCTATTCCGTGTTCACCGGTGTTGGTGAGCGTACCCGTGAGGGCAATGACCTGTATAATGAAATGACCGAGTCCGGCGTTATCAACAAGACCGCCATGGTATTCGGCCAGATGAACGAGCCCCCCGGAGCCCGTATGCGGGTTGGCCTGTCCGGCCTGACCATGGCAGAGTATTTCCGGGATGTGAAGCATCAGGATGTGCTGCTGTTCATTGACAATATTTTCCGTTTCACCCAGGCCGGTTCCGAGGTTTCTGCCCTTCTGGGCCGTATGCCCTCTGCCGTTGGCTACCAGCCCACCCTGGCGACGGAAATGGGTGCCCTCCAGGAGCGGATCACTTCCACCAAGAACGGCTCCATCACCTCCGTTCAGGCGGTTTATGTCCCTGCGGACGACTATACCGACCCCGCTCCCGCTACCACCTTTGCCCACCTGGACGCCACCACCGCATTGGATCGTGGCATTTCCTCCCTGGGCATTTTCCCCGCCGTGGATCCTCTGTCTTCCACCTCCCGGATCCTCACCCCCGCCATCCTGGGGGAGGCCCACTATGAGACGGCTCGTGCCGTTCAGCGGATCCTCCAGCGCTATAAGGAGTTGCAGGATATCATTGCCATCATGGGTATGGATGAGCTGTCCGAGGAGGACAAGCTGACGGTGAACCGTGCCCGGAAGGTCCAGCGGTTCCTGAGCCAGCCCTTCCATGTGGCCGAGCAGTTCACCGGCTACCAGGGTAAGTATGTTCCCCTGAAGGAGACCATCCGTGGCTTCCAGGAGATCATTTCTGGTAAGCATGACCAGATCCCCGAGTCCTACTTCCTGTTCAAGGGCGGTATCGACGATGTGGTGGAAGCCTGGCAGAAGGAGCGATAACCATGAGTGCCTTCTCATTGAAAATCGTCACCCCGGATGGCCTGCGCTATGAGGGAGAGGCGGAGGCGCTGTCTGTGCGCACCACCACCGGCGATTTGGGCATCCTGGCGGGCCATGTGGATTATGTGGCGCCCCTTGGCATGGGCCGGGCAATGATCCAGACCCAGGGCCAGAAGCGCTATGGCGCCTGTATCGGCGGCATGGTATCCGTGGTGAAGGGCGAGGTGCGCCTGGTGGCTACCAGCTTCGAATGGGCGGATCAGATCGACACCCAGCGGGCCAAGCGCTCCGCCCAGCGGGCGAAGGAAACCCTGGCCCGGAAGGACGCTTCCACGGTGGAGCTGCGTCTGGCGGAGGCCCGGCTGAAGCGGGCGCTGGTGCGCCAGAGCGTGGCCAATCAACCCTGAGTTTTAGGGCTTTCCGGAATCCAATTGTATGAAAAGGGCGTGCCGCGGATATGCGGCACGCCCTTTGAACTTATGCGCGGCGGGAAAATTTCTGGATCCAGCCGATGATCTGGCCGGAGAGCAGGACGGTGAGCAGGGAGTAGCCGATCCGGTTCCAGGGGATATAGCTCAGGGAAAGCCCCAGAACGATGAGATCGCTGACCAGATAGATCCGCTCAATGGGCTGCTTCAGCAGATGGGACAGGCTCATGGCCAGTGCATCGTCGCCGCTGGTGGCACCGCCGGAGCGGACGCAGAAGCCTGCGCCAATGCCGATGAACAAAGCACCCACAACGGCGGCCAGGAGGGGATGGTTGGCGATCTCCGGCCACAGCGGGGGAAAGCATTCGCAGATGCCGTAGCTCAGGGAATAGCCCAGAGCGGCTACGCTGGAATAGGCAATAAAGGATTTGCCCAGGGTTTTGTAACCCAGAAGATAGCACAGGGCATTGAGCACCAGGCTGGATATGGCGGGGGACAGGGAGAACCAGTGCTGCAGCAGCAGGATCAGCCCGAAGACACCGCCCTCGGTCACCTGGGACAGAGAATGGATATGATACATACCAAAGGCCTGAAACGCGGCACTGAAAAAGGCGATCAGGCAGTTGGATAGCTTCAGACGGGGAAGCAGGGTGGACATAAATTAAGTTACTCCTTTGTAAATGATCCGCCGGTTTTCCTCCATGCCGGGGGCTTCGGGACCATCCACGGCAAACAGACCGTAAAGATCCCCCACCCGGCATTCGGTCTGCCAGTAGGGATGGCCTGGGTCCTCCCCGGCGTTACGGAAGAACCCTGTTTTTTTAACTTGGCGCAGGATCTCCCGCCCCCGGTCGTTGAAGCCCAGCACCCGGGTATAGGGTGGGGGGGAGGACAGATCCGTCTCTGTGAGGCCCAGAAAGGCGCACAGGATCATCCGGTCGATCCGGCTGCGGGTATAACGCTTGGATTTGGTGGCATCGATGATGGCATCCAGGGTGGCCCCGCTGCGGCTGGCGTGCATGAGCTTTCGCCACAGTCCCTCCGAGCCGTAGGGCAACTGGGAGAATTCCGCCTCCGTCATGGTCCGCAGGCGGCCCAAAATGGCCCGTTGGCCCGCCTCCAGGGTGTGGAGGGGTTTGCCGGTGAGGAAGGGATGGGCCTGGGACGGGATATGGTCTTGCCAGGGCTGGCCTGCCAGCATCAGCTTGCGCAGGGCAGTGGCCGATGGGTTTCCGTCCTCCGGAATCTCGGCGTGGTAGCTGCCCGCCCGGGGAATGGGGAAGGGAACCAGGGGACTTCCCTGGGAGAGGATGGCTTTGCAATATTCCACCGCCAGAATGTTGTTGGGGGTGGCCAGGATCCCAGCCTTGACACCCATGGATGTCAGGGCGGCAGCCCGGGCGGCGGGGAAGGATTTCCCCGTGTCCAGCTGCAGGCGCAGGGCAGCGGGAAATTCCGGCCCGAGAAGGGTCTGGGCGGTGGACAGAAGAGCGTCCAGATCTGCCGTCTCCGCACCGAAGGAAAGGCGGGTGCACAGCCGGGACAAAATGGCAACACTTCCCCCTGCGAAGCCTTCGGCGGAGGAAAGGGTCACGCCGATGGGCATTTCCAGAACAAGATCCGCGCCCCCGGCCAAAGCGGCCTGGGCCCGCCAGGATTTGTCGAGGATGGCGGGGTGCCCCCGTTGCACATAGTTTCCGCTCATCAGGCAGACGATGGCACCGTCGGGGCCTATCTGTCCGCGGACGGTGTTTAGTTGTTTCTGGTGGCCCAGATGGAAGGGATTGTATTCGCAGATGATGCCGGTAATTTCCAAAAAAACACCGCCTTTCTGAAAAAAATACCCATTCAGGGGTTGCGGGAATGGAGAAAATGATATAAAATAGAATTCGTATGGATATCTTACCACATTCTCACGAAAAGGTAAACAACAATTATCAGGAGGAAATCCCAATGAATATTCTGATCATCAACGCTGGCAGCTCCAGCCTGAAGTACCAGCTGATGAACCCCGAGACCGGCGAGGTCTCAGCCAAGGGCCTGTGCGAGCGGATCGGCATTGACGGCCGTCTGAACCATAATGCCAACGGCAAGAAGGTCGTCAAGGACATCCCTATGCCCACCCACTCCGAGGCAATCACCGCTACCCTGGACATCCTGGTGGATCCCGTGGACGGCGTGATCGCTTCCACCGATGCTATCGACGCTGTGGGCCATCGTGTCCTTCACGGCGGTATGGAGTTCTTCGACTCCTGCATCATCAATGACGAGGTCGTTGCCGCCATCGAGAAGTGCATCCCCCTGGGTCCCCTGCACAACCCCGCAAACCTGATGGGCATTCGTGCTTGCCAGGCAGTTATGCCCCACACCCCCCAGGTGGCCGTGTTCGACACCGCCTTCCACATGACCATGCCCCCCAAGGCTTACCGCTATGCCATCCCCACCGAGTACTACCAGAATGACTCCATCCGCCGCTACGGCTTCCACGGCACCTCCCACAAGTATGTGACCAAGCGTGCCTGTGAGCTGATGGGCAGCAAGGATATCAAGCTGGTCAACTGCCATCTGGGCAACGGTTCCTCCCTGTCCGCCGTCTCCGGCGGCAAGTGCCAGGATACCTCCATGGGCCTGACTCCTCTGGCCGGTGTTCCCATGGGCACCCGCTCCGGCGACATCGATCCTGCTGTGGTTCAGTTTATCATGAACAAGTACGGCATGACCGCTGACGAGACCCTGAATATGCTCAACAAGAAGTCCGGTGTGCTGGCCGTCTCCGGTGTTTCCTCCGATTTCCGGGATATCGAGAACGCTTCCAACCAGGGCAACGAGGACTGCACCCTGGCACTGGAGAAGTTCGCCTACGAGGTGCGCAAGTACATCGGCTCCTACGCTGCCGCACTGGGCGGCCTGGACTGCCTGGTGTTCACCGCTGGTGTGGGTGAGAACTCCGCCACCATGCGTGCCCGGATCTGCGAGGGCCTGGAGTTCCTGGGCGTGAAGCTGGATCCCGCTAAGAACGACATCCACGGCAAGGAGGCCATCATCTCCACCGATGATTCCAAGGTCACCGTCTGGGTCATCCCCACCAACGAGGAGCTGATGATTGCCCAGGATACCGCTGAGCTGGTCAAGGCTGCCAACTAAATCCCGTTTCCAAAAGGCCGCCGCATCTGCGGCGGCCTTTGCCCATAAAAGGACACGGTATGCCGGTTGCCACCGGTGCCCGGGATGCCGGGCGGCGGACAGGGAACCGAAATAGGAGGAGTGAGTGTATGAAAACTGTTTTGGAGCGCTTTTTGCGCTATGTATCCTTTGAGACGACCTCGGACGAGTATTCCGCAAGCTGCCCGTCCACCCCGTCCCAGAAGGTTCTGGGTGCGGCGCTTGTGGCGGAAATGCAGGAAATGGGCATTTTCGATGCCCACATGGATGCCCAGGGCTATGTCTATGGCACGGTGCCCGGGGATCCCAACTTGCCAACCATTGGCCTGATTGCCCACATGGATACCGCCCCGGATTGTTCCGGCAAGGATATTCAGGCCCGGGTCGTGGAATACCGGGGCGGGGATATCTGCCTGAATGAAAGCCTGGATATTTGGCTGCGGGAGAAGGATTATCCCAGTCTGGCGGGCCATGTGGGGAAGCATCTGGTAGTGACCGACGGTACCACCCTCCTGGGTGCGGATGACAAGGCCGGTATCGCAGAGATCCTCACCGCTGCCCAGTTCCTCATGACCGCCCGGATCCGCCATGCCACGGTGAAGATCGCCTTTACCCCCGACGAGGAGATCGGCCGGGGTGCGGACCGCTTCGATGTGGCCCATTTTGGAGCGGATTATGCCTATACCGCCGATGGCGGCCCGGTGGGGGAGATCGAGTATGAGAATTTCAACGCCGCCGGTGCCACGGTGGTGTTCCATGGACTGAATATCCATCCCGGCTCCGCCAAGGATAAGATGGTCAACTCCCAGTACCTGGCCATGGAATTCCAGAGTCTGCTCCCCGCTGCCCAGAAGCCGGAGTATACCGATGGCTACGAGGGCTTTATTCATCTGACGGATATGGAGGGAGAGGTGGAGAAGTCCACCCTGCGTTATATCATCCGGGACCATGATATGGAAAAGTTCCGGGAGAAGAAGGAAGTGATGGCGGCGGCAGTGGCCTTCCTGAACCGGAAATACGGGGAAGGAACGGTGGAGCTGACCATCCGGGACAGTTACTACAATATGCGGGAGAAAATTGAGCCTGTGATGTATGTGGTGGACCGTGCCAAGGCTGCCATGGCCAATGTGGGCATGGTTCCCCGGGAAGTTCCCATCCGGGGCGGCACCGACGGCGCCCGGCTGAGCTTCGAGGGCCTGCCCTGTCCCAACCTCTGCACCGGTGGAGAGAATTACCATGGCCGGTTTGAGTTCATCCCCGTGGAGGATATGGAGCTGTGCGCCAATATGCTGGCAGAGCTGGCGACTACCTTCTGATACAATTGATACAAAAAACCGCCCTGGAAGGCATGAGCTTCCAGGGCGGTTTGGAATTTTTTACAGCTCCGTGGCGGGAAGCTCCTCCTGGGGGGGGGCTTCTTCAGCGGGGATTTCCTCATCGGCGGTTTCCTCATCGGCGGTTTCCTCAGCCAGGTCGCAGGGCAGGACGAAGTCCGTATCCTGGGCGAAGGTGTCCTCCTGAGCGGTGGGAACCTGGGCTTCCTCGGGCTGGGCCTCGGGGGCTTCTTCTGCCTCCACGGTCTCATCCTGGGTGTCCTCCTGGTCATCTTCGTCGTTGGTGAAGGAGATGGTCACAGGCTGGAAGCTGTCCTGCTTACAGGGCAGACGATCCAGGATCTTCCGGCACCAGGCGGTGATGGTCTCGCCATAGGTGGCCAAAACATAAATGGCACCGGCCACAGCGGCCAGGGCAGCGACCAGCTTCATAATTACTTTCAGAGCTTTCATAGGATATCCTCCATTTCAAGTTTCTGCATCCAGTATAACCAAAATAATGGGAAATTGCAATGGGAAATTTCAAATATATCCGTACATTCCCCGGACACTCACTTCACCGGATGTGACTGCTTCCTGGCGGCCGTCCCGGTGGCGCACCACCAGAGCGCCGTTATCGTCAATGGATAGGGCCAGAGCATGGGTCACAGAATCCCCCCGAACCAGGGAAATTTCCTGCCCCAGGGTCATGCACAGGGCCCGGTAACGATCCATCCAGAGGCTCTTTTCCGGGAGAAGGGTGGCGGACATGGTGTGCAGCTGGCATATCAGGGCGGCAACGATCCGGCTTCGGTCCACAGGCGCGTCCCGGTGGAGGGCCAGGGAGGTGGCGATAGGGGCAATCTCCGGGGGGAAGGTGGACTGGTTGCAGTTGATGCCGATGCCCACAATGGCCCAATCCACCCGGTCGGTACCGGGAACCAGGGACAACTCCGTGAGAATGCCGCCGACTTTGGCCTTTCCAAGCACCAGGTCGTTGGTCCATTTGATCCGGGGCTGAATTCCCGTAGCCTGGACAATGGCCTGGGCGGCGGCTGTGGCCACGGCGCAGGTCAGGTGCATCAGCTGGTCCGCCGGGCAATCCGGCCGGAGGATCAGGGAAAAATAGATCCCTTCTCCCGCCGGGGAATGGAAGCTCCGGCCCAGCCGACCCCGCCCGGCCTCCTGGGCATCCGCCAGGACCACCGTGCCCTGGGGGGCGCCTGCCCGGGCCAGGGTTTTGGCGTGGTTGTTGGTGGAATCCAGGGTGGGGAACCAGTGGAGGGAATCCCGCCAGGGATGAGCCTGCGGAAGGGAGAGGCGGATGGGATCAATCAATGTCACGGGCTACCTCCAGCGGGGGCTGATCCAGCACCTCAGGGTGGAGGAGGAGCCGGCGATAATGCTTGAAGAAGGCGGCATAATAGAAGCCGTCCACGATTCGTTCGTCGGTGGAAATGCGAAAATCCACATATTTCCTCTGAACCAGGGTCCCATCCTCCTGAAGCTCCAGAACCCGGCGCTTACAGCCGAAGGCGCAGAACAGGGGAAGATTTCCCAGGTCGTAGAGATGGTGGTAGACAGGGGGGATGCCCAGGGAGCCCATGCTGGTGAAGAACACAGAGGCATGGAAGGGACTGACCTCCAGAAGGAATTTGGGGAGCAGGCCGAAATAATCCAGGGTCTTGACACACCAGATGCCGAATTTCAGGAATACCCCGGGGATCAGGGTCAGACCATAGGTCACCTGATCGAAGGCGGAGTCCAGGGGCGTGTCCTTGGCGGCATCCACGGCGGCGTTCACCTTCTGGTAGACCTGATCGGCGGTATCGCTGGGGGTGAGGTGAACCTTGATGATGGTTTCCGGTGCATCGGAACGCATCTCCTTCTTGATGACCATGCAGAATTGAATATCCCCGTCCCGGGAATAGATGCGCTGGCCGGCCAGGAACCGGTTCAGAGCCGGGTACTTGGCCACGCACCGGCAGTAGGCCGCCAGGAAGACATGGATCAGGCCGAAGCCGGTCATGCCCTCCTTGCGCTTTTGGCGGATGTAGTGGTCCACATTGGTGATCTCAAAGGCATCGCAGAAATAGTTGGTTGCCCAGGAGCGGTTGGGCATGATGTAGGGACTGATCCGGTCCATGGGGTTCAGGGTGCGCAGCCGCCGCCCGTCCGGCCGGTCTCCCCAGGTGGGGTGGTAGGTACCCAGGGGATGGGGGTGGATGGCAAAGACCAGGAGCAGGCACCCGAAAAAGGCCAGAATATCGGGGATCAGGACGATGCCGTTGGGCAGGAGTAGCCCGGACGCCCAGCATTTGCGCAGGAAATAGAGCAGAACCGCCAGCGGAATGCCGAAAACCCCCAGCAGAAGCCAGGGATGGCCGCCCTTTCCGGCAGAAATCACCATGTAGCTGATGCAGAAGAACAGCAGAGAGGTCAAATACAGGCCAAAGACCAGGCGGCTGCCCAGGAAGGTATGGGGCCGGATGGCGTAGTACAGGCCCATGAGCCACACGGGAATGGCGGTTTTGTAAAAATGCTCCTGGCCGTCCAGCAGAATCATCAGCAGAAACAGCGCTGTGGCACCTCCGGGGAGTACCACCTGGAGCCAGATTCGGTCGGGGGTAGCCAGGCCGTTGACCACCGCCACGGCCACCCGGCCGACGACGGAAGTGGCCAGGCACAGGGCCACAATCCAGATCAGCCAATCCTTTCGGCTGACATAAAAACGGGTTTTCTTATCAAACATCCTGTATCACCTGTTTCTTTCCGATTTCGCAGCGTCAGGGCAGCTTGTGGGCCAGGGCTTCCAGATAGTCGGGATCCGTTCCGCAGCAGCCGCCCAGGAGGGTGGCACCGTTTTGCCGGCACTGGTTGAGAATTTCCGCGAATTCCGCCGGGGTCTGGGGGTAGTGGGGGAGTTGATCCGCGCCGATAACAGGATTGCCGGCATTGGGCTTACAGATCAGGGGGAGCCTGGTGAAGCGTCGGAGCTTGCTCGCCAGATGGGGGGTCATCATATCCGCCGCCACGCAGTTAAAGCCAACAGCGGCGGCACCTGCGGCCTCCAGATCGGCAAGGATCGGCCCCGCCTCCCGGCCGGAGAACAGACTGCCGTCCCCCTGCATGGTAAAGCTGTAGCACACGGTCTGGGCACCTTCCAGCTCGGCGGCGGTGAGGATGGCTTCCGCCTCCGTGGGGTACATGAGGGTCTCGGCAAAGAGCAGATCTACACCGCCATCCAACAGGCCGTGGATCTGGCGGCGGTAGTTCTCCACCAGAAGGTCGAAATTTCCTTCGTCCCAGCTGTCGCAGAAGGCTGCCAGAGTGGTCAGATCGCCGGCAATGAGACAATCGGGAGCGGCGGAACGGCTGAGGGCCGCCAGATGGGCGTTCACGGCCTCGGTCTGCCGGTGGAGCTGCACCCGCTCCAGGGCAATGGGCTGAGCCTGGAAGGTGGGAGCCAGAAGGATCCGGGATCCGGCCCGGGCATATTGGCGCTGGAGGGTCACCAGGGCCTGGGGATTGGCCAGGATCCATTCCTCCGTAGAGCAGCCCCGGGGCATTCCGGCTTTTTGCAGATTGGAGCCGGTGGCACCGTCCAGAAGCAGAGGTCCGGCGGTACAGAGCGTGTGAAACTGTTCTTTGGTAAGCATACAGGCTACCTCCTTTTTCTGCTGCTATTATACTTTAGTTTGGGAAACAATGCAACTGCCATTGATTATTTGGGTAAAATCTGTTATGATAGGGAAAATTCAGAAAAAGGAGCCTGTTTATGAAAAAGACCGTTTTAAGAGAGTATGCCAAGCTCATTGTGCACTGCGGCGTGAATGTGCAGAAGGGCCAGGATGTTCTGGTCTATGCCGGACTGGATCAGCCGGAGTTTGTCCAGATGGTGGTGGAGGAGGCTTACAAGGCCAAGGCCCGGAAGGTCATCGTGGAGTGGTCCTATGATCCCCTGAGCAAGATCCATGTCCGCTACCAGTCCGTCACCACCCTGGGCACCGTGGAGGAGTGGCAGAAGGCCCGGCAGCAGCATTTCTGCGATACCCTGCCCGCCCGGATCCACCTGGTTTCCGAGGATCCTGACGGCCTGAAGGGCATGAACATCGAGAAGATGGCCAAGTCCCGCCAGATGTCCTACCCCGTGCTCAAACCCTATATCGACCAGCGGGATGGCAAGCAGCAGTGGTGCATCGCCGCGGTTCCCGGCAAGGCCTGGGCCAAGAAGGTTTTCCCCGGGGAGCGGACCAGCGTGGCGGTGGAGAAGCTGTGGGAGGCTATCCTCTTCACCTCCCGGGTTACGGAGGATCCCATCCAGGCCTGGGCGGATCACAACGCCGACCTGAAGCAGCGCTGTGATCATCTCAACGCCCTGGGCATTGAAAAGCTCCACTACACCGCGGCCAACGGCACGGAGCTGACGGTGGGCATGATCCCCCAGGCCCGGTTCTGCGGCGGCAGCGAGACCTCCCGCCAGGGCATCACCTTTAATCCCAACATCCCCAGTGAGGAGTGTTTCGTCTCTCCCATGCGGGGTCAGGCAGAGGGCATTGTCTATGCCACCAAGCCCCTGAGCTACCAGGGCCAGCTCATCGAGAACTTCTGGATCCGCTTTGCCGACGGCAAGGCCGTGGAATCCGGTGCGGAGAAGGGCGGGGAACTCCTGGCCAAAATGCTGAGCATGGACGAGGGTGCAGCCTACCTGGGCGAGTGCGCCTTGGTGCCCCAGGCCAGCCCCATTGCCGAAAGCGGTCTGCTGTTCTACGAAACCCTCTTTGATGAGAATGCCGCCTGCCATCTGGCTGTGGGTGCGGGCTTTGCTGACACCATCGAGGATTACCAGAACAAGACGCTGGAGGAATGCCAGGCCCTGGGTATCAACGATTCCATGATCCATGTGGATTTCATGATCGGCTGCGATACCATGAATATCGATGCCATCTGCCGGGACGGCAAGACCGTCCGGATCTTCGAAAACGGCAACTGGGCATTCTGAAAAATGGGCAGCGGTATGGAAAAAGACAAGCTCCACAGCGGAGAACTGTATAACCCCGGGGACTCCCAGATCCTGGCGGAGCAGTTCCGGTATCAGGAACTGCTCTGGGAGTACAACCAGACCCGCCCCTCGGAGCCGGAGAAGCGGGAGCGGCTCCTGGCACAGATGTTTGCCGAAATCGGGGAGGCGTGCTATATCGAGCCGCCTCTTCGCACCAATTTTGGCGGCCATCATGTCCATTTCGGAAAGAATATCTACGCCAACTACAACCTGACTCTGGTGGATGATACCCACATCTATGTGGGGGACTATACCATGTTCGGCCCCAATGTCACCATCGCCACGGCGGGACATCCCATCGACCCGGAGCTGCGGGAAATGGGCCTGCAATACAATATGCCCGTGCATATCGGCCGGAACTGCTGGCTGGGTGCCGGGGTGATCGTGCTGCCCGGGATAACGATCGGGGACAATACGGTGATCGGCGCGGGGAGCGTGGTGACCCGGGATATTCCCGCCGGCGTCGTGGCAGTGGGGAACCCCTGCCGGGTTTTGCGTCCCGTGGGAGCCCATGACAGGGCCTTCTATTTCCGGGACCGTGCCATCCCCGAGACTTTCTTGAAAAATAAATAAAAAAATACTTGCATTTTGTTCCGGGATGTGTTATGATATCCCGGCGATTAAAAGATTGCTAGGGCTATTATGCCCTTTAACTGATACGAAAGAGGTGAACGAAATGAAGGAAGGTATCCATC
>CAYRYT010000049.1:0-11573 GCA_964428625.1 uncultured Oscillospiraceae bacterium
GGCCAGGGCCAGCAGACCGGCGGAAATCAGGGTGATGGGGAAGCCCTTGAAGCACTCGGGGCACTCGGACTTGTCCACCCGCTCCCGGACGGAGGCGAAGAGCACAATGGCCAGGGTGAAGCCCAGACCACCGGCAGCGCCGTTGACCACACTCTGGAGGAAGTCATAGCCCTTCTGCACATTCACCAGCACCACGCCCAGAACGGCGCAGTTGGTGGTGATCAGGGGCAGGAACACACCCAGGGCCTGGTACAGGGCGGGAATGGCCTTCTTCAGGAACATCTCCACCACCTGGACGATGGAGGCGATGACCAGGATGAACACTACGGTCTGCATATAGCTCAGATCCAGGGCAACCAGGGCCAGATTCACGGCGTAGCAGGCGGCGCTGGCCAGGGCCATGACGAAGGTAACGGCCATGCCCATGCCCAGAGCGGTGTCGATCTTCTTGGAAACGCCCATGAAGGGGCAGATACCATAGAACTTCACCAGGATGAAGTTCTCGCTGAGGATGGCCGCCAGGAGAATGCCCAGCAGCGAATTGATGTAACTGGCGTTCATTACTGCACAGCCTCCTTTTTCTTATTGTTCATGCGCTTCATCAGCCACTGGGAGCCGGCGATGACAAAGCCCAGCACCAGGAAGCCGCCCACGGGCATGACCAGCTGCATGGCGGGGAAGGGATCGGGGATGATCCGGATGCCCTCGCCGCCGTTGAGAATGCCACCGCCGAAGGTGCCGGAGCCCAGAAGCTCCCGGATGACACAGACGATGACCAGAGCCACGGTGTAGCCAATGCCCTGGCACAGGCCGTCCACAGCGGAGGCCAGAACCCCGTTCTTGGAGGCGAAGCCCTCTGCCCGGCCCAGGATGATACAGTTCACCACGATCAGGGGAATGAACACGCCCAGACTTTCGGACAGATCCGGCAGGAAGGCCTGGAGCATCAAGTCCACGATGGTGACGAAGCCGGCGATGATGACGATGTAGGCTGCAATGCGGATCTGGGAGGGGATGACCTTGCGCAGGGCGGAGATCAGCACATTGGAGCAGATCAGGATGATGGTAACGGCCAGACCCATGCCCAGGCCGTTGAACAGGCTGGTAGTGATGGCCAGGGTGGAGCACATACCCAGCAGCTGAACAGTGACCGGGTTCTTGGTCAGCAGGCCTTCCTGGAATTGTTTCTTAAAATTCATGGTTCGACCTCCTTAGCCCAGGCTCTTGACGAAGCTCAGCGCGGCGCTGACACCGGCACTGACTGCCCGGGAGGTAATGGTAGCGCCGGTGATGGCATCCATGGTGCCGCCGTCCTTGGTGACGGTGACGGTGTCCGTGGCACCGATGAACTGGCCCCGGAAGGCTTCGCCGGCACCGGTCTTGGCGGCACACACCGCACCCAGACCGGCGGTTTCCGTCTGGTTGATGACGGAGATACCCAGCACGGCACCGGTTTCCTTGCTGATGCCCACCATCATTTCGATCTCGCCGTCGAAGCCGGAGGGGGTGACGGTGACGGCGTAGCCGCTGTCGGATTCATAGACCGCCTTCACAAGGCCGGTGCTGTCGGTGTAGGCAGTCAGGGGCTGGGCACTGGCGGCATCGGGCAGAACGGCGGAAACGGCCTGGAGGGTCTTTTCCTCGTTGAGCTGGCGGATGATGGGCGCGGTGATGCCGTTCACCGCGGCCAGGGCGCCGGCCACGACGCTGGTGATGGCCAGCAGTGTCAGCGCCAGCCGGAGAATATACTTCACAGTGGATTCGGTTTTCATTTCTTCACCGCCTCCTTCTTAGGTGCGCCGAACTTGGCGGGACGGCCGATGCGGTCGAGCAGGACCACGCAGCAGTTCATCACCAGAATGGCATAGGAAACGCCTTCGTTGTAGCCGCCGAAATAGCGGATGAGGATGGTCAGCACGCCGCAGCCGATGCCGTAGATCACCTGACCCAGGTGGGTGACGGGGGAGGTGACATAGTCGGTGGCCATGAAGATGGCACCCAGCATCAGACCGCCGCCGAAGACCTGGGCACCCATCCAGACCAGACGGTCATTGCCCAGGGGGAACAGGAAGGCGAGGATCGCCACGGTGCCGATGTAGGCCACGGGGATCCGGGGGTTGATGACCTTCCGGGCAACCAGGTAGATGCCGCCCAGCAGGAGCAGCAGAGCAGAGGTCTCGCCAATGCAACCGCCCACATTGCCCAGGAACATATCCAGCAAAGAGCCGGCACTGGGATCGAAGGTACCCTGGTGCATGGCGGCCAGGGGGGTGGCGGCGGTGACTGCGTCCGCGGTGGACAGCAGGCCTGCCCAATTGTCCCGGCCCACCTGAACCCAGGTGGACATGAGCACGGGCCAGCTGAACATGAAGGCACGGCCGGCCAGGGCGGGGTTAACAATGTTCTTGCCAATGCCGCCGAAGAGCATCTTGACGATGATGATGGCGAACAGATCGCCCAGGATGATGGTCCAGTAGGGGATGGTGGGGGGACAGACAAAGGCCAGCAGCACACCGGTGACCATAGCAGACAGGTCGTTGGTCTTGCAGTCGGTCTTCATCAGCTTGCACCAGGCCCACTCGAAGAACACACAGGCGGCCGCGGACACCAGGGTGACCAGCAGCGCCCGGGGCCCAAAGAACCAGAAGCTGCCCAGCAGGGCGGGGATCAGGGCAATGAGCACATCCATCATGATGTAGCGGGTGGTGACGGGGGAATGGACATGGGGAGAGCTGGAAATGGTCAGCTCATAGAAGTATTTCATTTGTGCCATGGGGATACCTCCTTAAACTTTCGCCTTGGCATCGGCGTTGCGGATCTGCTGCTTGGCAGACCGGAAGGCCAGCACCAGGGGCACACAAGCCGGGCAGGTATAGGCACAGCAGCCGCATTCGATGCAGTCCATAATATTCTGCTGCTTCATCTCCTCGATGGAGCCGGAGTACAGGGACTTGAACATCAGCACCGGCATCAGGTGCATGGGGCAGGCATCAATGCACTTGCCGCAGCGGATGCAGGCGGCGTGATCCACGGAGTAGCGGTTCTCGTGGCCCAGGATGGTCACGGCGTTGGTGCCCTTGATCACGGGCACGCTCAGGTCGTACTGGGCAGCGCCCATCATGGGGCCGCCGGAGAGGACCTTGTAGGGGTTCTCGGAGGTACCGGCGGCTTCCAGCAGATCGTTGAAGCTGGTGCCCACGGGGACCATCAGGTTCATGGGGCGCATGACGATATCGCCGGAGATGGTGACGATCCGGCGGATCAGAGGCATACCTTCATACACCGCGTCATGGATGGCCTTGCAGGTACCGGCGTTGAATACGGCGCAGCCCACAGCGGCGGGCAGACCGCCGGAGGGAACTTCCCGGCCGGTGACGGCGTAGATCAGCTGCTTTTCCGCACCCTGGGGGTACTTGCAGGGCAGAATCTCCACGGTAATGCCGGAGCCCAGGGGATTGGCCCGCTTCAGGGCCTTGGCAGCGGCGGGCTTGTTGTCCTCCAGGGCGATGACCGCCTTGCGCAGGCCCAGGATCTTCATGACGATGGACAGGCCGGAGATCACCTCGTGGGGGAACTCCTGGCACACCCGGTCGTCCGCCACGATGTAGGGCTCACACTCGGAGGCGTTGACAATGATGGTGTCCACCTTGCCCATGCCGGAGGACAGCTTCACATGGGTGGGGAAGGTCGCACCGCCCATACCCACGATACCGGCTTCCCGGATGATGTCCATAAGCTCCTGGGCGGTGAGCTTTTCCACCTGGGCCTCGGAGCGCTTCTGGATGTCGGGGCACAGCTCGTCCTGGTGGTCATTCTGGATGACCACGCTCATGACGGTGGTGCCGTTGGTGTGGGCCATGGGGACCACATTCTTCACCGTGCCGGACACGGAGGCGTGGACCGGGACACACAGACCCTGGTTGTCGCCGATTTTCTGGCCCATGGTCACATGGTCGCCTTTCTTGACCAGGGGTTTGCAGGGGGCACCGATGTGCTGGGACATGGGGATCACCAGCAGATCCGGCTCCGGGAAGGGCTGGACGGACTGACCCTCAGCGTAATGCTTATTTTCTTTTGGGTGAATTCCTCCGAAAAAGGAAAACGCCATAGCTATCACCTCTCCTAATTTTCACACTGGCAAACACTGCCGCATGGTAAAGCTATCATACAACATGGATGGGGCTTTGTCCAGTATAAAATTAGACAAAAAGTTCCGAAAAGAGTAAAAAGTAAAGAAATATCGATACAAAATGATATGATATCTTCTCAAAACCTGGATTTTGAACACAAGGTAAAAACAGCGCGGGGGTGGTGGAAAAGCCTGGAAATTCCCGGCCATCCCGGGAAAATGCAGGGAGAAAAATCCTGCTTTCCCACTTTTTCTTTAATTGAGATGGAACAAGTGTGCGCCGGGGAAAGAAAAAGACCCATCCGAAGGATGCCCTTCGGACGGGTCGGGGTGGGTCATTCCTGCTCCACCAGTTCTTCCCGCAGTTCGTTCTTGGGGATGAGGAACCGGCGAATGGCGAACAGACCGGCGATGCAGGCGATGCAGGCCACATTGCTCCAATAGTCATCGTGGCTGAGGATCATGTGCCGGGTGATGGCCATGGTCAGCACCTCCAGCACGCTGGCGGGGGTGGTGTCAATGAGCATACGCACAAATTCCAGCCCCACGACGATGGTGAGGATATGGTGCAGGTAGGTTTCCACATCGCTGAAATAGTCCACACCGGCGGCGACCATGTGGCCGACCTCCATGGCCAGGGCGATGAGGAGCACTACCACGGAAACCGCCGCAATGAGCCGCTCCACGGTATGCAGCACCCGGCGGAAGAAATGCTCCACCCGGTGGTCGTGATGTTCCAGCTTCTGGGCGATCTGCTTGTCTTTGGGGTCCATAATCATGCCTCCTTCCCGTGATGCTCCCATTTTACACGAAAAAATCGGGGAAGGGAAGGGGGAAAATTAAGTTTTCTTTGAGAAATCTGTAAGGCCCTTGACTTTCTGCATAGGGGCGCTATAATGGGGGCAATTATCCGGAAAGACGGGGTGATAGTTATGAAATGGGGCAGCTTTGGCCCGGTACATTATTTGACGCTGGCGCTGGCCGTGGGAATCATCGGCGGTCTGGAATTGCTTCTCCGGGGGCGGAGCCGGAGGGTCCAGCTGGGGGTGATGATCCCCCTCTCCTTCCTGGGCGTTGCCGCCACAATCTATAATCTGGTGCGGTGGAATTCGCCCCTGGAATATCTGCCTCTGCACCTTTGCTCCCTGAATGCCCTGGTGCTTCCCGGGGCGGTGATCACCCGAAACAAAACCGCCTGCAATCTGCTCCAGCTGTGGAGCCTGGGGGCTTTGATCGCCCTGGTGCTGAATCTGGAGATGGCGGGGGTGGATATTTTCAGCGATGTGTTCTTCTTCTATTATTTCCCCCATGTGATGGAGTTTGGCCTTCCCATTCTCCTGTTCCGCCTGGGACTGGCGGAGAAGGACAGCCGGTGTATCCTGTCCACGCTGACCATCACCCTGGGCAGCTATACCTTTGTCCATGGGTGCAACCGGATTATCAACTACCTTTGCAAGGCCTGCCACATTGTCGATGGGGCGGGGAAGGTACTCCGGGTGAACTATATGTTCTCCATGGCCCCCACCAATCCCCTGCTGGGTGTTTTGTACCGGGTGGTTCCCTTCCCCTATTGGTATATGTTCCTGGTGGTGCCCGTTCTGATGGTGTATCTGGGGCTTGTTTACCGCCAGCAGCTTCTGGCCCGGGGCCAGCTTCGCCGTGGCGTGGCGGGATTGCTCTTTGCCCATTGGTAAAAATATTATCCGGCTGGGATTCTTTAGGATCCCAGCCGGATTGTTTATTTGTCAGGCCTCCGGCTCCACCAGGCAGGAGACGACGGCACCCGTGGCATCTTCCACCACGATGGTGGCAGTGGCGACCCGGGTCAGGGTCTCATCCTTCTTGGCGGCGGATTTCTTGTAGGCCCACATGGCATCGGTGATGGCGCCTTCCTCCACGGGGACATACACGGCCACGGTGTAGGTGGTCTGCTTGCCCAGGAAGGGCCGGTAGGCGGATTCCACTACGGTCAGGGTGGGGGTATCGTCCCAGGCATCCGTCCGGTCCAGGACGACCTGCTGCATGGTGTGGTTCTTCTCCACCCGCTCCTCGGTGGTGTAGGAGGCGGACAGGGAGGTGGTGTCATAATAGTAACCCAGGTAACCGGCAACGCACAGAATGCCCACGATGGTCAGCGCCACCAGCTGGATGATCTGCTTCCTGCCGAAGGCCAGGTTTTCCTTGGCATCGCTGCCGCCATAGGTCAGGCCGAAGCGGTTGGTGATGGGCACCAGCAGCCCCAGGAAGAAGGTCATGGCCACGGTCTCGATGGGGAACATGAAGGTATTCTTCAGCACCCGGGGCAGGGTCAGCACAATGGTGGACTGGCCGTAATACACCATCTGATAGAGCATATCAATGGAAATGCCCATGACCAGATTCATGATCACGCAAATGGCCAGCCGGCCGGTCATGACCCGCCAGGTGGAGGGCTTCTGCCGGTACAGGAGCAGGGCCCAGATGAAAGAGCTGCCGATCTCCTGGAAGACATAGGGGAAGAAGTAGGTTCCCAGGCCCTCCCAGAGCATCACGCCCAGGAAGTCGGAGAGAATGGCGGCGGGAATGGCCACAACGGGGCCGATGATCATGGAGCCAAGGACATTGATGAAGCTGGCAACGCTGAACAGCCGCAGGCCCGGGGCAATGGGCACGGCCAGGCCTTTGGTGGCGACCCGCAGGGCCACCATGAGGGCGGCGATGACCAGGGTCTTGGTACTCTTGAGCTCGGCGGCAGCGTCCCGCCAGTAGCCGGCGCACAGGGGGGTGGTGTAGACGGCGGTTGATTTCTGGATTCTGGGCATAAAATATCCTCCTTTTTGTAGCGCCGGTGGCTGCAATCCCCGGGCTTGGCCACAAAAAATCCCCAAACGACAAATCGTTGGGGAGTGATATGGCCACGGGGGGATTTGTACAGCAAAATATACAGCCGACCAAACGCCCGACCGAGTATCGTTGCTACATAAAGGAGGTCATCCTATATGGGCAGCGGGTGCGGTGATCCCATCGTGGAAATAATTTCCTTCGTCCGTCGGGCAACTCCCCGTCCCAACGGCACTTAACGCAGGATCTCCTACTCTGTTCTGCCCTATCATACACGATGACAGGGGAAAAGTAAATCCCTTTTTTGAAAAAATCTGTCATTTCCTTTTCCCAGGGCTGTTCCCGGATTCGTGGAGTTTCCCGGGCCCTTGGGGATACAATGGGAAATACCAATTTTACCAAGGGGGAACGGAGAAATGCAGTGCCAAAAGCTGAAAACCTACATGGAAACGGGAAGGGTGGTGTTCCTGCCTGCCAGGGCCATCCGGCCCAATCCCGCCCAGCCCAGAACCGTCTTCCGGGAGGAGGCGCTGCGGGAACTGGCCGAATCCATCCGCCAGCACGGCATTCTCCAGCCCCTGTCCGTCCGACGGGTGGGGACGGGGTATGAGCTGATCGCCGGCGAGCGGCGGCTGCGGGCGGGGATCCTGGCGGGGTTGACGGAAATTCCCTGTATCATCATGTCCATGGACGACAAGGAATCGGGGCTGACGGCCCTGGTGGAGAATTTGCAGCGCCAGGACCTGGACTATATTGAGGAGGCCCGGGGGATCCGGTATCTTATGGACAAATGGACCATGAGCCAGGAGCAGACCGCCCGGATCCTGGGCAAGAGCCAAAGCGCCGTTGCAAACAAGCTGCGGCTGCTGAAGCACTCCCAGGGGGTGCTGGATGCCCTGCGTCAGCAGGGGCTGACGGAACGCCATGCCCGGGCACTGCTGAAACTGCCCACGGAGCCCCAGAAGCGCCAGGCCATCGATACCATTGCCGCCCTGGGTATGAGTGTGGTCCGGGCGGAGCGCTACATCGATTCTCTGCTGGATCCGGGAGAAGAAAAGGCTCCCCGGGTCAGCGTGGGAGCCTTCTTGAGCCATATTGATCAGTCCCTGGCCCGGATCCAGAAAAGCGGGGTGGGGGCCGTGTCCGAGCGGCGGGAAACGGATGATCGGATCGTGGTGACCATCACCATTCCCAAATGATCAGTCCGCAATACCGTACAGCCGTTTGCCGTTTTCCAGGGTGATCCGGGCAAGTTCCTCTACAGGGAGTCCCCGGACCTGGGCCAGCTTTTCCGCCATGCGGTACAGATATCCTGGGTCATTCCGCCGCCCCCGGAAGGGCTCCGGGGCCATATAGGGGCAGTCCGTCTCCAGGACGATCCGCTCCAGGGGGATGGCAGCGGCGGTCTCCAGGGCCTTGCGAGGATTTTTGAAGGTGACCACACCGGTGAAGCCGATGTACCACCCCAGCTCCACCAGCTGTCGGGCCATCTCTGCCGAGCCGGAGTAGCAGTGGAACACGCCCCGAACCTGGGGGAATTCCTTCACAATGGCCATGCCGTCGCCATGGGCCTCCCGCTCGTGGACGATGACGGGAAGGTTCAGATCCCGGGCCAGAGCCATTTGCGCACGGAAGGCCTGCTGCTGGACCTGGCGGGGAATGTCCTCGTAGTGGTAGTCCAGGCCGATTTCGCCGATGGCACGGATTTTGGGGTTTTGCCGGCACAGTGCTTCGTATTGGGCCAGCACCTGGTCGTTGACTTCGTCGGCGGCATCGGGGTGAGAACCCACGGCGGCGTAGATATAGGGGTAGCGCCGGGCCAGCTCCGAGGCGGCCCGGGAGGAGGCCAGGGAACAGCCCGGGTTCATCACCAGGGCCAGCCCTTTTTCGGGAAGGGAATCCAGAAGGGCCTCCCGGTCTTCGTCAAAGGCCCGGTCGTCCAGATGGGCATGGGTATCAAAGAGCATGGTTATTCCTCCGCATCGATGATGTCCGGCTTATCGCCGGAATGCAGGGCCCGATAGGTGGCACTGCGCAGGACCAGACGGACAATGCCGCACACCACCATTATGCCGCCGCACACCGTCAGCACCACATGGGAGGCGATCCGGGGGGACAGGAGCAGCACTACACCCACCACCAGCTGGGCAACGGCCAGAACCAGACTGGCAGAGGCGTTGGCACCGATCTGCCGGAGCTTCAGAGCATCCTGGAGGGAGCCAAGCCCTGTGGCCAGCAGGTAGATCCCCAGACCCAACCCCAGAAGGGTGGCCAGGATCAGGGGGTTATTAAGAATATAGATGCCCAGGGCCAGGGTAACACCGCTGGCGATCATTTCTTTCAGACCCAGCACCGGCCAGCTGGCCAGGCCCACCACGATACCCAGGACGCCAATGCCCAGCAGCCCCCAGCCCAGCAGGGAGGTGACGGCAGCGGAGCCGAAATCGGGATCCGTCAGCAGAATGATACCGGCGACGATCAGACCCAGGGAGCTGAGGCTCCCCCGGAGCAGACCCATCTGCTCCTGGGAAAGGGAAGGTTTCATGGGAATACCTCCAATTTCATAGTTTTTTCTTACTATAATCCTTTTGCGCCCCGGTGTCAAGGGAGGAAAGGGGAGAAGCGTCGTACATTTTGACGAAAAACTCCTTGCATCGGCGGCACTAATTTGGTACAATAATGGCGCAGTGTAGAGAGGAGGGCTGAATTTGGCAAAGCTCTATTTCAAATACGGTGCCATGGGTTCCAGCAAGACTGCCCAGGCCCTGATCACCAAGTACAACTATGAAGAAAACGATCTGACGGTGTGGCTCATTAAGCCCAGCGCCGATACTCGGGACGGGGAGCAGCTCCTGCGCAGCCGCATCGGCCTGGAGGCCACGGTGGAGGTGATCCCGCCCCAGATGGATGTGTACCAGCGCTTCTGCGAGAGTCAGAAGGGCCGGTGCGATGTGATCATCGTGGACGAGTGCCAGTTCCTGACGGAGGAGCAGATCGATCAGCTCCGGTCCATCGTCAATGATTTCAATTTGCCGGTGATGTGCTTCGGCCTGCGGACGGATTTCCAGACCCGCCTGTTCTCCGGTTCCCGGCGGCTGATGGAGATCGCCGATACCATCCAGGAGATCAAGACCATTTGCGACTGCGGGGCGAAGGCCACGGTGAATGCCCGGGTCAGCGGCGGCTATATCGTCACCGAGGGTGCCCAGGTGGTCCTGGGGGGCAACGACAGCTACATCGCCATGTGCCACAGATGTTATGTCAACAATATCCGCCGGCACAAAAAAATCCACCTGCACGGTCAGAACTGACCGGGATCAAGATGAAGGAGATTATATCATATGGAACTTTCTGAAATTCTCGCCAAGTGCGACCATACCCTGCTGACCCAGACCGCGACCTGGGAGGAGATCCGGGGGATTTGCGACGATGGCATGAAGTACCACACCGCCTCGGTGTGCATTCCCGCTTCCTTTGTGAAGCAGGCTAAGGACTATGTGGGGGAGAAGCTGGCCATCTGTACCGTCATCGGCTTCCCCAACGGTTACGCCACTACCGCCGCCAAGTGCTTCATGGCCGGCGATGCCGTGGACAACGGCGCGGACGAAGTGGATATGGTCATCAACATCGGCTGGGCCAAGGAAGGCAAGTGGGAGGAGATCACCCGGGAGATCGCTGCCATCAAGCAGGCCTGCAAGGGTAAGCTGCTGAAGGTCATCATCGAGACCTGCCTGCTCACCGACGAGGAGAAGATCGCCCTGTGCAAGTGCGTCTCCGACTCCGGCGCGGACTATATCAAGACCTCCACGGGCTTCTCCAAGGCCGGTGCCACCTTCCACGATGTGGAGCTTTTTGCCGCCCATGTGGCCCCCCATGTGAAGATCAAGGCCGCCGGCGGCATTTCCAGCCTGGAGGACGCGGAGAAGTTCATCGCCCTGGGCGCTTCCCGGCTGGGCACTTCCCGGATCGTCAAGATCGCCAAGGGCCTGGAAAACGACGGAAGCTACTGATCCCCCCAACTATAGAAATTGAAAAGGAGACTGCACCATGTCTAACTATCCTTCCACTCCCCATATCAATGTGGCCGACGAAATCGGCTTTGGCAAGACCGTCCTCATGCCCGGCGATCCCCTGCGGGCCAAGTTCATTGCGGAAAACTTCCTGGAGAATCCCGTCCTGGTCAACAATGTCCGGGGTGTCCAGGGTCACACCGGCTATTACAAAGGCGTGAAGGTGTCCGTGATGGCCTCCGGCATGGGTATGCCCGCCATCGGCATCTACTCCCACGAGCTGTTTAATTTCTTCGGCGTGGATAATATCATCCGGGTGGGCTCCGCCGGCTCTATTCAGGACCACATCAACCTCTATGACCTGGTCATCGCCCAGGGCGCCTGCACCGATTCTAACTACGCCGCCCAGTTCCACTATCCCGGCACCTTTGCCCCCATTGCATCCTGGGAGCTGGTCAGTGAGGCGGTGAAGGCTGCTGAGGCCAACGGTGCCGTGTACCATGTGGGCAATGTCAGCTCCTCCGATGTGTTCTATGGAGACCACGCCGAGGTTCCCGCCGGTCTGGATACCCTGTACAACCAGAAGAAGATGGGTGTCATGGCCCTGGAAATGG
>CAYRYT010000050.1:0-11240 GCA_964428625.1 uncultured Oscillospiraceae bacterium
GAACCTGCCCTATATCACCGCCGATGCCACCGGCCCCAAGCACCTGGATGTGACCCTGTCCCGGGCTAAGTTCAATGAGCTCACCGCCGATCTGGTGGAGCGCACCATGAAGCCCGTCCGCCAGGCCATGGCCGATGCCGGCCTGAAGGCCAGCGACCTGCACAAGGTCCTGCTGGTCGGCGGTTCCACCCGGATCCCCGCGGTTCAGGATGCCGTCAAGTCCATCACCGGCAACGAAGGCTTCAAGGGCATCAACCCCGACGAGTGCGTGGCTGTGGGCGCTGCCATTCAGGGCGGCGTGCTTACCGGCGATGTGAAGGATGTGGTTCTGCTGGATGTCACCCCCCTGTCCCTGGGCATTGAGACCATGGGCGGCGTGTTCACCCGTCTGATCGACCGCAACACCACCATCCCCACCCGTAAGAGCCAGATCTTCTCCACCGCCGCGGACTCCCAGACCTCCGTTGAGGTCCATGTCCTCCAGGGTGAGCGGGAGATGGCCGCTTACAACAAGACGCTGGGCCGCTTCCAGCTGACGGGCATTGCCCCCGCTCCCCGTGGCGTGCCTCAGATCGAGGTTACCTTCGATATCGATGCCAACGGCATCGTGAATGTCTCCGCCAAGGACCTGGGCACCGGCAAGGAGCAGAAGATCGCCATTACCGCCTCTACCAACCTGTCCCAGGAGGATATCGACAAGGCTGTCCGGGAGGCTGAGCAGTACGCCGCCGAGGATAAGGCCCGGAAGGACGAGGTGGACACCCACAACGCCGCCGACCAGACCGTCTACCAGACGGAGAAGACCCTGGGCGAGCTGGGCGACAAGATCTCCGCTGAGGAGAAGGCTTCCATCCAGTCCGCTGTGGACAATCTGAAGGAGGTCAACAAGGGCACTGACCTGCAGGCCATCAAGGATGCCACCGAGGCTGTGCAGAAGGCCTTCTACGCCGTGTCCGAGAAGCTGTACCAGCAGGCGAACCCCCAGGGCCAGCAGCCCGGCTGCGACCCCAATTGCGGCGGCAACTGCGGCAATGACGGTGTTGTGGACGCGGACTACGAGACTGTGGACTGAGAATAACCACCAAAGGGGCGGCCCACGCCGCCCCTTTTCGGTGTATCCATGCCGGGACGGAAGGGACCCGGCGCGATGACAGTAAGGTGATTTGATTATGGCAGAAGAAAAGCGCGACTACTATGAGGTGCTGGGCGTCCAGAAGGGTGCCAGTGCCGACGAGATCAAGAAGGCCTACCGCAAGGCGGCCATGAAATACCATCCCGACCGGAATCCCGGGGACAAAACCGCCGAGGAGAAGTTCAAGGAAGTGGGCGAGGCCTACGAGGTCCTCTCCGACGACCAGAAGCGTGCCCGGTACGACCAGTACGGCTTTGCCGGTGTGGATCCCAACTACGGCGGCGGTGGCGGCTACGGCGGCTTCGAGGGCTTCGGGGATTTCGGTGACATTTTCAGTGAATTCTTTGGCGGCGGCGGTGGCCGCCGGTCCGCCAGTCAGAACAGCCCCCGCCGAGGGGAGAATGTGGGTGCCCGCCTGGAGCTGACCTTCGAGGAGGCGGCCTTCGGCTGTGAAAAGGAGGTCTCCTCCCAGCGGATCGAAAACTGTTCCGCCTGTAAGGGCACCGGTTCCGCCGACGGCGTGATCGAGACCTGCTCCCAGTGCCGGGGCTCCGGCCAGGTCCGCACGGTGCAGAACTTCATGGGTATGCAGATGCAGTCCACGGCGGTGTGCCCCAGCTGTAGCGGCCGGGGTAAGATCATCAAGACCCCCTGCACCACCTGTAAGGGCAAGGGCAAGGTTCGCCGCACCAACAAGGTGAAGGTGAAGATCCCCGCCGGTGTGGATGCGGGCCAGAGCGTCCGGGTCCGGGGCGAGGGCTGCGTGGGTGCCAATGGCGGCCCCAACGGCGACCTGCTGGTGGAGATCTACATCAAGCGCCACCCCATCTTCACCCGGGAGGATATGGATGTTCTGTGCGAGGTGCCCATTTCCTTCACCCAGGCGGCCCTGGGCGCGGAGATTCAGGTGCCCACCATTGACGGCAATGTGAGCTACACCATCCCCGAGGGGACCCAGACCGGCCGGGAATTCGTCCTGCGGGAGAAGGGTATCCCCCAGGTGGGCAATCCCCGCCGCCGGGGCGACCACCGGTTCACCGTGGTGGTGGAGACCCCCACCAAGCTCACCCGGGAGCAGAAGGAGCTGCTGCGGCAGCTGGACAGCTCCCTGGATGTGACCCCGAAACGGAAGAAGTTCTTCGAATCCATCAAGGATTTGTTTGACTGAGGATAGGCTATGAAGCGACAGGATTATATCAGCTGGGACGAATATTTCATGGGCATTGCCATGCTGGCAGCCCGGCGGAGCAAGGACCCCAACACCCAGGTGGGTGCCTGCATCGTATCGCCGGACAATATCATCATTTCCACCGGCTATAACGGGATGCCCAAGGGCTGCTCCGACGACGAGTTCCCCTGGGAGCGGGAGGGGCAGCAGACCAAGTATCCCTATGTGGTCCATGCCGAGCTCAACGCCATCCTCAATGCCAACGGCCGGGATCTGCGGGGCAGCCGGCTGTATGTGGCCCTGTTCCCCTGCAACGAGTGTGCCAAGGCCATCATCCAGTGCGGCGTGCAGGAAGTGGTGTACCTGTCGGACAAATACGCCGACACCATGGCGAATCTGGCCTCCAAGCGGATGCTGGATGCCGCCGGTGTCCGCTATACCCGGCTGGAGACCAAGCATAAGACCATCACCCTGGACTTTACCCCGGAGGAACACCGGACATAAGCACAACGCCCCTGGCGAGAGCCAGGGGCGAAGGTATATCCCCTGCCCGGAGCAAGGGAAAATAGAAATTTCTGCCAGGTCCATGACCTGGCAGAAACAGAATATGTCGGAAAAAGCCGGTTGGGGGTCAGCGGTGGTCACCCATAAAGAACAGGGCCAGCACACCGGGGCCTGCGTGGGAGCCGATCACCGCACCCGCATAGGTAATCACGGCGTTCTCCACCCCGGCCTTCTGCCGCAGCTGCTCCAGCAGATACTGGGCATCCTCCTGGCAGTCACCATGGGCGATGAAGACGGTGGAATTGTCGTAGCCGGCACCCAGCTCCTGGACCTTCTTCACCAGAGCGTCGATGGAGGCCTTCCGGCCACGGCACTTGGAAACGCTGACCAGACGGCCCTCGTTGTCCACATGGAGCAGGGGCTTGATGTTCAGCATGGTGCCCACCAGGGCAGTGGAGGCGCTGACCCGGCCGCCCCGCTTCAGGAACATCAGGTCGTCCACAGTGAACCAGTGGCACAGGTGGAGCTTATTCTCCTCCACCCAGTCAGCGACTTCGTCCAGGGACTTGCCCTGCTGCTGGAGGTTCCAGGCGTGCCACACCAGCAGGCCCTGACCCATGGAGGCGGCCAGGGTGTCCACCACCCGGACGGTCCGCTGGGGGAAACGCTCCCGCAGATCCTCGGCGGCAATGACGGCGGACTGGTAGGTGGTGCTCAGACCGGAGGAGAAGGCCAGCACCAGAATGTCCTGCCCCTCGGCCAGGATGGGCTCCATGACCCGGGCCCAGCCGTCGGGGTTGACGGCGGAGGTGGAACTGGTCTGACCGGCCCGGAGACCGGCATAGAGCTCCCGCAGCTGATCGCCGGAGAAATCGGGGTAATGCTCCCCCTGGTAAATTACGCTCAGCGGGGCACAGGGGATGGCATACTGCTGGTACATCTCAGGGGAAAAATCGCAACACGAATCGGCAATGATCCGGTAAGTCATAAAAAATCACGCTCCTAATGAAATCCCTTGACAGAAACGGTCTTCTGGCATATGATGGAAGAAACCCTGTCAATGAAATTATGATACTCGATTTTGGTGGAAAAATCTATCCCCAAATTGAAGTTCAACGGGAAATGACCTCTCGCTGTGGTAGAAAAGGGGACTCTACCACCGGTAGAGTCCCCTTTTTGCCCAATTTACCCCGAATGAATCTGGGAGGAACCGAAAAATGACCAATTTTCTGCTGCGCCTGTTTGTCAAGGACCCCACTGGCCCCCAGGGCCGGGCTGCCGTGGGCCGGTTGTCCGGCCTGGTGGGGATCGTGTGTAATTTACTGCTGTTTGCCCTGAAGCTGGTGGTGGGTACTCTGTCCGGCTCTTTGTCCATCACCGCCGACGCCATGAACAACCTGTCTGACGCCTCCAGTGCGATCATCACCCTCCTGGGCTTCAAGCTGTCGGAGAAGCCCGCCGACCAGGATCATCCCTATGGCCATGCCCGGTTTGAGTACCTGTCCGGCCTGGGGGTGTCCATTATGATCATCCTCATCGGCTTTGAGCTGGCCAAGAGTTCCCTGGAAAAGATCTTCCATCCCACTGCCGTGGCCATTTCGGTTCCCATGGTGCTGGTGCTGGTGGGGTCCATCGCCGTGAAGCTCTGGCTGAGCCTGTTCAACACCAAGCTGGGGCAGCAGATCGACTCTACAACCCTGGCGGCGACGGCGGCGGACAGCCGTAACGATGCCATTTCCACCGCCGCCGTTCTCCTGGCAGCCCTGGTGGAGCTGGTGACCCGGTGGCGGATCGACGGAGCCATGGGCCTGCTGGTGGCGGCCTTCATTCTGGTCAGCGGAGCGGGGATGGCCAAGGATACCATCAGCCCCCTCCTGGGAGAAAATGCCAGCCCGGAGCTGCAAAAGCTGATCCTGGACATCGTCCGTTCCAATCCCAAGATCCTGGGCTACCACGACCTGATGGTTCACGATTATGGCCCCGGCCAGCGCTTTGCCACCCTCCATGTGGAGATGGACAGCCGGGAGGACCCCCTGGAATGCCACGAGATCATCGACGATTTGGAGCGGGCCTGCCAGCGGTGCCACGGTGTCCACCTGACCATCCACTATGACCCTGTGGTGGTGGGGGACCCGGAGACGGATGCCCTGCGGAGCCGGGTGAAGGCCCTGGTGGAGGGATATGATCCCCGGCTGACCATTCACGATTTTCGCATGGTCAAGAGCAAGGGCCATGTGAATCTGATTTTCGATGTGGTTGCCCCGGATGATCTCATCTCCCAGAGCCGCCAGATCCAGCAGCGCGTGGAGACGGAGCTGAACCGGGACAGCAGCTGTACCTATTATACGGTGATCACCTTCGATCCTGCCGCCTTCAATGAGGTGCCCTGACCCAGGGCACCTTTGCTTTTGTAAACGCCTCCCCCTGTTAGCGTGAAGAAAAAAGCCTCCCCCTGGTAGGGGGTAGGAAGGTCATACTGGCTAATGCCTCCCCCTGGCAGGGGGAGGTGACACGGCGAACGCCGTGCCGGAGGGGGTCGAAGGTTCCGATGTCCCCAGCAGCCGGGTGGATGCGACCCGCCGGTGTAGGGGCCGATTCTTAATCGGCCCGTCGCGGCCAGGGGCCGCGCCCTTTGCGAATATCCGACCATCAATCCCCTCAGTCGGCCTGCCCGGCCGACAGCTCCCCTTACCGAGGGGAGCCTTTGTTACCTCCCCCTTACCAAGGAGAGCCGAATTATCTCTTCTTTTTCTCCAGGCTGGCGAAGAACAGGCAGGCCCACAGGAACAGGCTCACCACCCAATACTGGCCGCAGACCATGGGCGCGGAGCAGATCACCAGCAGACCGTGGACCAATTTGCCGTAGGCATCGCTGGCGGTGGCAGAGCCGATGTTGATCAGCAGCAGCGCCAGGGTCAGCACCAGCCAGCCCAGGCTGATCCGCCGGACATTGGCCCGTTCCCCCCGGCGAAGCAGGAGAAAACCGGGAACAAAGAAAGCAAGGCTGGCAAGAATCATCACCGCCTTCAGAAATCCCCCGGGCTGGCTGAAAAAGCCCAGAGCGGCGGTGAGAATGTAAAGTCCCAGCCAAACATAATACAGATTTTTGTTGCGCATGGATAAGCTCTCCTTTGGGTTGGGTTTTCTCCATTTTACCCCAAAACAGTCCCCTTGGCAAGGGGAAAAAAGGGCTGGACAGGGCCAGGGGATTCTGGTATAATAGAACATAATCCTTTTGAGGGGAGTGGATATCCCATGAAATGTCCTTTTTGTGGCGACCAGGAGAGCAAGGTGGTGGATTCCCGCCACAGTGAAGACGGCCTGAGCATCCGCCGCCGCCGGGAGTGCCTGGCCTGCCAGAAGCGATTCACCACCTACGAAATGGTGGAGATCCTGCCCATCATCGTGGTCAAGCGCAATGGTACCCGCCAGAGCTTTGACCGGAACAAGATCCTCAACTCCATGGTTCGTGCCTTTGATAAGCGCCAGGTGACCATGGCGGAGCTGGAGCGGATCACCCGGGAGATCGAGCAGGTGATCCAGAATTCCCTGGAGCGGGAGGTCACCACCGACCGGATCGGCCAGCTGGTGATGGCCCAGATCAAGCCCCTGGACGAGGTGGCCTATATCCGGTTTGCCTCCGTTTATCGCCGGTTCCGGGATGTGGGCGGTTTTATCCACGAGATCAATAAATATTTGGAAGAAAAATAAGGAGACCGTCTATGGAAGCACTGAAGTCTCTGCTGAATGATTTTGATATTGCCAATCTGTTCCCGGATCTGACCAAGGTCGTGGGATGGCTGGAGCTGCTGGTGCGCCTGTGCGTGCTGGTGGGGCCGGTGGTCCTGCTGGCTCTGGGGCTGATGTACTTCTTCTTCCCCCCCAAGGAGGCCAACCATTTTGTGGGCTACCGCTTCTACTGGGGCATGGGCAGTGTGGAGGCCTGGTGCTTTGCCCAGAAGATTGTGGGCATGATTTGGGGCATTCTGGGCCTGGTGCTGACGGTGGTCATGCTCCTGGTGACCAATGGCTATGGCCGGATGGAGGCCATGGATGTGATGACCAGTGCCCTGACCTGCATTTTGTGGCAGATCGGCCTGGTGGCTGCCAGCTGCATCGGGGTGAATATTGTGCTCATCCTTCGCTACGACCGCTTCGGCGACCGTCGCAAGAAACAGGAATCGTGATGACCGGGGCGTGGAGGCTTGACCTCCACGCCCCTTCTTGTGCCGCCAAAGGCTCCCCCCTTACTAAGGGGAGCCTTTTTGCTTCCCCTTAGTAGGGGGGAGGAAGGTCATATTGGCGAATGCCTCCCCCTAGTAGGGGGAGGTGGCACGGCGAACGCCGTGACGGAGGGGGTTGAAGCTATCGATGTTCCCCAATAGTCGGATGGATGCGACCCGTCGCGGCCCATGGCCGCGCCTTTGCAAATATCTGACCCTCAATCCCCTCAGTCGGCCTGCCCGGCCGACAGCTCCCCTTGCCAAGGGGAGCCTTTGGGGTGGTGTATCCCCTTACTAAGGGGGGGCCAATTCACTGCCTCAACACCCCGAACCCTGGGGGGATTTTTTGCTGGGGGAAGAAAATAGTTGCGAGCGCAAGTTTTTTCTCTGGGGGTACTTCCATTATGCCGGATAATGTGGTATAATTTATCTGTTTCTGAACCATTAGAAGGGAGGAATACTGTATGGTTTTTGGAAAACACATCAACCGGTACTATCTGCGCTACAGCCTGTGGCTGCTGGTGGGTCTGGCGGCCCTGTTTGCCGTGGACTATCTCCAGCTGCTGATCCCCAACCTGTATCAGATGGTTTTGAATGGCCTGAACTACGGCTATGTGGAGGTGGATGGGGTTCGGCAGGTTTTTGATATGGACTTTCTGCTGGATCGGATCTGCCTGCCCATGACCGGTATTATCCTGGCCATCGTCTTTGGCCGCTTCTGCTGGCGTGTGACCATCTTCGGCGCTGCTACCAAGGTGGAGAGCGACCTGCGCAGCCGGATGTTCGCCCATTCCGAGGTGCTGAGCCCGGAGTATTATCAGGTCAACAAGGTGGGCAATCTGATGAGCCTGTACACCAACGACCTGGACACGGTTCAGGAGTGCTTCGGCTGGGGCTTTATGCAGTTCTTCGACGCGATGATCCTGGGCTGCCTGGCGGTGAGCAAAATGTGGAAAATGGACCATCTCCTCACGGTGTTGTCCCTGATCCCCATGGCCCTGCTCTTTGCCAGTGCTTCCGTGGTGGGTTCGGTGATGACCAAGAAGTGGGACAAGCGCCAGGCCTGCTTCTCCGAGTTGTCGGACTTCTCCCAGGAGAGTTTCTCCGGCATTGCCGTGATCAAGGCCTTCGTCAAGGAGACCAAGGAGCTGCTGGCCTTCAAGAAGCTCAATGTGGAGAACGAGGATGCCAACATTGACTACACCAAGACCAGTGTCCTTATGCGCATTCTGGTGACCAGCTTCGTGGAGAGCGTCATCTGCGTCATTCTGGGCTACGGCGGCTACCTGGTGTATAAGGGCACCTTCAACGCCGGTCAGCTCATGGAGTTCATCGGCTATTTCAACTCCATCGTCTGGCCCATTATGGCCGTTTCCGAGCTGATCGATATGCACTCCCGGGGTAAGGCATCCCTGGAGCGGATCAGTGAGCTGCTGGATGCCCCCGTCGCCGTGAAGGACCGTGCGGAGGCGGTGGAGCTGAAGGAGATTCGGGGCGATATCCAGTTCCGGAATCTGTCCTTCCGTTACCCCGATGGGGAGTATGATGCCCTGGAGGGTGTCACCTTCACCATTCATGCAGGTGAAAATGTGGGTCTGGTGGGCAAGACCGGCTGCGGCAAAACCACCCTGGTGGATCTGATCCTGCGGATCTACAATGTCCCCGACGGCACGGTGTTCGTGGACGGCCACGATGTCAACGACATCACCATCCGTTCTCTCCGGGTGGGCTGTGCCTATGTGCCCCAGGATAATTTCCTATTCTCCGATACCATCGAGAACAATATCGCCTTCGGCGTGGATGAAAGCAGCCACAGCCGGATCGTCAAGGCGGCGGAGCTGGCGGATATCCACGGAAATATCTCCCAGTTCAGCCAGGGCTACGCAACGGTGCTGGGCGAGCGGGGCGTTACCGTCTCCGGCGGCCAGAAGCAGCGGATCTCCATTGCCCGGGCACTGATGAAGGATGCGCCCATCCTGATCCTGGACGACAGCGTCTCCGCCGTGGACACCAAGACGGAGAATACCATCCTGTCCAACCTCCGGGCGACCCGGGCGGGGAAGACCACCATCCTTATCGCCCACCGGATCTCCACCATCGAGAAGATGGACAAGATCCTGTTCATGGATGAGGGCAAGGTGGTGGCCTACGGCACCCACCGGGATCTGTATGAGACCAACGGGGAATACCGCAAGATGGTAGACCTGCAGAAGCTGGAAGAAGAAGGAGGGGATGGCAATGACTGAGTTCCTGCCCCTGATCATCTGCGGCGCCATCATCGGTGCCTTCACGGTGATTTTCTGTGTGGCCTATCTGGCCCTGAAAAACCGGATGAAAACGGATCGTAAGGACCGGCATATGGAGGATTCCGAGCTGGTTCGCCGTCTGATCCACTATGCAAAGCCCTATGGACGGGAGTTTGTCATCATCTTCCTGATTATGATTTTCTCCATCGTCTATGATATCATTTCTCCCCTGCTGATCTCCCAGATCGAGGATATGATCAGCGCTCCGGAAGGCTTCGGCCTGACCAATCTGTTCATCTATGTGGGTGTGTATGCCAGCATTCTGGTGGTGAGTATGATCTGCACCTATTTCCAGGCGGTGATCCTCCAGAAAATCGGCCAGAAGATCCTCTCCCAGATTCGCCTGGACACCTTCACCCACATTGAAAAGCTTTCCCATGAGCAGCTGAACAACATCCCTGTGGGCAAGCTGGTGACCCGGGTCAGCAACGACCCCAACTCCATCAGCTACCTGTTCACCAATATCCTGGTGACCCTGGTGAAGAACTCCATGGCCATCGTGGGCGTGCTGGGTGCCATGCTGGTGATCAACTATGCTCTGACCCTGATGGTGCTGTGCTTCGTGCCCTTCCTGGTGATCTTTACCCTGATTTTCCAGAAATTCTCCCGCTATGTCCACCGCCAGGTGAACAATACCCGCACGGATCTGAATACCTTCCTGTCGGAGAATCTCTCCGGTATGAAGATCACCCAGATTTTCAACCGGGAAGAGGAGAAGATGGCCGCCTTCAACGACCGGAGCAAGAAAATGGAGAAGGCCAAGTTCAGCCGGATGTTCGTCTTTGGCATTTTCCGGCCCATGGTCTATATGCTCTATGTCAGCTCCAACCTGTTCCTGTTCTATATAGCCTGTAAGGGCTATATCCAGGACACCCCCTTCCTGGGTACCGTCATCGATGCCAAGACCGTGGTGGCCTTCTATATGTACATCTCCCGGTTCTTCAATCCCATCCAGGCTCTGGCGGAGCAGTTCGATATGCTGGAGCAGTCCTTCGCCTCGGCGGAGAAGATCTTCACCATTCTGGACATGGAGCCGGAGGTGGTGGACGAGCCCGATTCCATCGAGCTGGATGAGATTCGGGGTGAGATCGAGTTCCAGGATGTGTGGTTTGCCTATAAGCCCGGGGAATGGGTGCTCAAGGGCGTGTCCTTCCATGTCCAGCCCAAGCAGACCGTGGCCTTTGTTGGCTCCACCGGTTCCGGCAAGACCACGATCCTCAGCCTGATCTGCCGGAACTATGACATCCAGAAGGGCCGCATCCTGATTGACGGCATCGATATTCGGAAAATCAAGATTTCCAGCCTCCGGCGGCATTTCGGTCAGATGCTCCAGGATGTGTTCCTCTTTGCCGGTGACATCCGCAGCAATATCCTCCTGCGGGAGGAGGGGATCTCCGACGAGGAGGTCATGGAGGCCTGCCGGTATGTCAATGCCGATGCCTTCATCAATAAGCTGGAGAAGGGCCTGGACGAGCCGGTTCGGGAGCGGGGCAACAATTTCTCCGCCGGTCAGCGCCAGCTCTTGAGCTTTGCCCGAACCATCATACATAAGCCCAGCGTTATGATTCTGGACGAGGCCACCGCCAATATCGACACGGAGACGGAGCTGCTCATTCAGAACTCCCTGGAGAAGATGAAGAATATCGGCACTATGCTCATTGTGGCCCACCGGCTCAGTACCATCCAGCATGCGGATAATATCATTCTTTTGTCCCATGGTAAGATCATCGAGCAGGGCAACCACCAGGAGCTGCTCCACCAGAAGGGCCGGTATTACAGCCTCTATACCCTTCAGTTCCATAAGCAGCAGCTGAAAAACGGCTGATCCGATCCCAAAGGCTCCCCCCACCCGGGATAATATCATTCTTTTGTCCCATGGTAAGATCATCGAGCAGGGCAACCACCAG
>CAYRYT010000050.1:11340-11566 GCA_964428625.1 uncultured Oscillospiraceae bacterium
ATAAGCAGCAGCTGAAAAACGGCTGATCCGATCCCAAAGGCTCCCCCCACCCGGGGGAGCCTTTTTGCATCCCCCCTGGTAGGAAGGTTGCACCGGTTAAAGCCTCCCCTGGCAGGGGGTAGGAAGGTCATACTGGCTAATGCCCTCCCCCTGCCAAGGGGAGCCTAATTTGCCTCCCCCTGGTAGGGGGAGGTGGCACGGCGAACGCCGTGACGGAGGGGGTTGA
>CAYRYT010000051.1:0-11287 GCA_964428625.1 uncultured Oscillospiraceae bacterium
CGGCTCCTTCGGCCAGACCTTCAAAATCACCCCGTTGCAGCTGGTGCGGGCCATTGCTTCCGTGGTCAATGGCGGCAAACTCCTGGAGCCCTACCTGGTGGCGGAGGCGGTGGATGCCCGGGGGAATACGGTGTTCCGCCAGGAGCCCACGGTGATTCGCCAAACCATATCCCAGGAGACCTCCCGGATCATGTGCCGGCTCTTGCAGTCGGTGGTGGAGGGGGGAACGGCAAAAAATGCCCAGGTTGCCGGTTTTTCTGTTGGCGGGAAAACCGGAACCAGTGAGAAAATTGATGTTTTTGACGAGAACGGCCAGCGTGTCCAGGATAAAATCGTGTCATTTGTGGGGATTGCGCCCATGGACGATCCGCAGTATATTGTACTGGCGGCCCTGGATACCCCCTCCCGGTCCACGGGAATCTACATTTCCGGCGGTGTCATGGCGGCACCCACGGTGGGGGCGGTGCTGGGGGATATTCTGCCCTATTTGGGGGTGGAAAAGGAAGATACCACCCAGGTGATTCTGGAGGATTACCTGGGCCGGACTCTGGCAGAGGCCAAGGCCGGGGCGGAAGCCCAGGGCCTGGCCGTCCAAACCCTGGGAGCGGGAGACCGGGTCACGGCCCAGATCCCCCAGGCGGGGGAGGCCCTACCGGCAGGGAGCCAGGTGTTGCTCTACTTCGGGCAGACCCAAATCCCGGAGACGGTGACCGTGCCCCAGTTTGTGGGGCTGGATCGCCTGGCAGCCCGGAAGCTGGCCCTGGAGCGGGGGCTGTACCTGGAAAGCCGGGGCAATGAAAGCGTGACCGGGGTGGAGGTGACGGAGCAGTCCCTTCCCGCCGGAACGGCGGTCCCCTGGGGGAGCACCGTAACCTTGCGATTTACAGATACCAAAGCTGTTGATGGATAAAGGAGCATGAATACCATGAAGCTGAACGAATTGCTGCAGGATGTGCAAGTATTGGAAATGCGCGCGGATCCCGGGATGGAGATCACCCAGGTGGCCTACGATTCCCGAAAAGTGGAACCGGGGAGCCTGTTTATGGCCATTTCCGGCTTCGCTGCCGACGGAAACCGGTTTATTCCCATGGCCCGGGAGAAGGGCGCGGCGGTGGTGGTGACGGCAAAAAAGCCTGCCGAGGATGTGCCCTATGTGCTGGTCGCCTCGGACCGGCTGGCCCTGGCCCAGATCGGTGCCAATTTCTATGGCCATCCCGCCCGGAGCATGACCATGATCGCGGTGACCGGCACCAACGGCAAGACCTCTGCGACGCTGCTGCTCAAGCATGTGCTGGAGCAGGTGCTGGGGGTCAAGGTGGGTCTGATCGGAACCATGGAAAACCGGATCGGCACCGAGGTGATCCCCACGGAACGGACCACTCCGGAGAGTCTGGAGCTCCAGGCCCTTTTTGCCAGGATGCGGGATGCAGGCTGTACCCATATGGTCATGGAGGTATCCAGCCATGCCATCGCCCTGGAGCGGGTAGGGGGGATCCACTATGATGTGGCGGCCTTCACCAATCTGACGGAGGATCACCTGGATTTCCACAAGACCATGGAGGCCTACTGCGATTCCAAGGCGGAACTCTTTGCCCGGTGCGACCGGGCGGTGGTCAACCGGGACGATCCCTGGTACAGCCGGATTCTGGCCAAGGCCCAGTGCCAGGTGCTGACCACCTCCCAGAATCCCGGCGCCGGACTTTGGGCCCGGGATGTGGAGCTGCGTGCCGACGGCGTTTCCTTCACCGCGGTGCTGGATGGGGAGGAGGCGGCGGTGTGCCTGCCCATTCCCGGTAAGTTTACCGTCTATAACGGACTGACGGTGCTGGGTATGGCCGTGGCCCTGGGGGTTCCCCTGGGGAAGGCTGCCCAGGCTCTGGCCACGGCCCAGGGGGTGAAGGGCCGGGTGGAGGTGGTGCCCACGCCGGGCAAGCCCTACACCATCCTCATCGACTATGCCCATACTCCCGACGGCCTGGAAAATGTCCTGTCCTCGGTGCGGGGCTTCTGCAAGGGGCGGCTGATCAGCGTCTTTGGCTGCGGCGGCGACCGGGATCCCATCAAGCGGCCCATTATGGGGGAAATTGGTGTCCGGCTGTCCGATGTGGCCATCATCACCTCCGATAACCCCCGGACGGAGGATCCTATGGCCATCATCGGCCATATTCTGGCGGGGGTGACGGGATTTTCCAACTATGAAGTGGTGGAAAATCGGGTGAAAGCCATCCATCACGCTATGGACATTGGCCAAAAAGATGATATAATTGTACTGGCAGGAAAGGGCCACGAAACCTACCAGGAGATCTGCGGTGTGAAGCATCACCTGGATGAGCGGGAAGTGGTGGCCGCATACCTGGCAGAAACGAGGGAATAACTATGGCAAGAATTACTTTGGCCCAGGCCGCCCAGTGGTGCGGCGGACAGATCGACCCCAAATACGGGGATGTGACCTTCCTGGGTGCCAACAACGATACGAGAAAGCTGGAGCCGGAGCAGCTGTTTGTGGCCCTGAAGGGTGTCCGGGACGGCCACGATTTCGTCCCCGCTGCCCTGGAAAAGGGTGCCGCCGCGGTGCTCTGCACCCATCGGGAGGGGGACTACCCTGCCATTGTGGTGCCGGATACCCGGACAGCCCTGGGCGATATTGCCCGCCAGGAGCGCAAGCGCCTGGGCATGAAGGTCATCGGCATCACCGGCTCCGTGGGCAAGAGCACCACCAAGGAAATGATCGCCTGCGTTCTGGAGGGCACCTACCAGGTGAGCAAGACACCCGCCAACCACAACAACGACATCGGCATGCCCATGGCCATCCTGGCCATGCCGGAGGACACCCAGGTGGCGGTGTTGGAAATGGGTATGAACCATTTCCGGGAAATCGCTTACCTCAGTTCCGTTGCCCTGCCGGATGTGGCGGTGATCATCAACATCGGCACCATGCACATGGAGCACCTGGGCTCCCAGGAGGGCATCCTCCACGCCAAGCTGGAAATCGTGGAGGGAATGCGGGAGGACGGAAGCATCGTCTTTAACGGCGATGATCCCATGCTCTGGGCCCAGCGGAAGCTGCTGCCCCTGCGCACCAGCTATTTCGGCGTGGAGAATCTCCAGTCCAATGTTCTGGGCAGCAATGTCCAGCAGTGGGAGGGCGGCATTGGCATGGATGTGACCTGCAATAACCTGACCTTCCCTGTGGAGCTGGCGCTGGAAGGCCGGCACTACATCTCCGATGCCCTGGCGGCTGTCGCTGTGGGTATGGAGCTTCATGTGGATCCTGCCCGGATCCAGGAGAACCTCTCCCGCTTCCACAATATGGCCGGCCGCCAGGAAATTCTGGAAGCCAAGGGCTGCACCATCATCAAGGATTGCTACAACGCAGGCCCGGAGTCCATGGAGGCGGCGCTGAATGTGCTGGGCGGCCGTTCCGGCCGGCGAATTGCCATCCTGGGGGATATGCTGGAGCTGGGCATTTGCAGCCAGGCGGAGCATTACCGGGTGGGCCGCATTGCCGCGGAGAAGGCGGATGTACTCCTGGCCTATGGCCCCAACAGCGGCCGTGTCATTGCCGGTGCCCTCACCGGGGGCATGGAACCGGCCCAGGCCAAGGCCTACCAGGACCAGGGCAATATGATCGCCGCCCTGCGGCGGGTGGCAAAGCCCGGGGATATCCTGCTGTTCAAGGGCAGCCGGGGTATGCACATGGAGCGGGTGCTGGAGGGCTTCCTGCGGGAAGATACATAATCGGAGGAAACACATATGACAAGAATTCTCATTACCGCCCTGGTGGGGGCGGCGCTGTCCGGTCTGCTGGGCTATTTTCTGATCCCCGTGCTGCGGACCCTGAAGGCGGGCCAGTCCATCCGGGAGGTGGGCCCCACCTGGCATAACTACAAGGCCGGTACCCCCATGATGGGTGGCCTGATGTTCATTCTGGCGGCGATCCTGTGCCTGGTGGGCAATCTGCCCGCCATGGAGCAATACACCGTGTTCTATGTCCTGGCCCTGGCCCTGTGCTACGGTGCCATTGGCTTCATCGACGATTTCTGCAAGCTGATGAAGAAGCAGAACATGGGCCTGACTTCTATCCAGAAGGCCGCGCTGCAGATGGCGGTGTCGGCCCTGTACCTGTACGCCCTGTACCGCAGCGGCGCCATGACCTGCGACCTGTACATCCCCTTTGTGGGTGTGACCTTTGTGATCCACCCCCTGGTGTATATCTTCTTTGCCATGTTCGTCATGGTGGGCACGGTGAACGCCGTGAACCTCACCGACGGCGTGGATGGCCTGTCCAGCTCCGTCACCATTCCCGTGCTGGTGTTTTTCACCGCCGTGTGCGTGAACCGGGGACTGTTCGATCTGGCACTGCTGCCTGCCAGCCTGGTGGGCGGCCTGGCGGCCTACCTGTGCTATAACTGGCATCCGGCCAAGGTTTTCATGGGAGATACCGGTTCTTTGTTCCTGGGCGGCATCGTCTGCGCCCTGGCCTTTGCCCTGGATATGCCCCTGATCCTGATTTTGGTTGGCTTTGTGTACATCGTGGAGACGCTGTCCGTCATTATGCAGGTGGGCTATTTTAAGCTGACCCATGGCAAGCGTCTGTTCAAAATGGCTCCCATCCACCATCATTTTGAAATGAGCGGCTGGAAGGAGGAGCGGATCGTGCTGACCTTCGCCGCAGTTTCCGCGGTGATGTGCTGCATTGCCTGGCTGGGCGTTCGGTAATTCAACGGATTCCGGAAAGGAGCGTCTATGGCTGCGAAGCGAACTTTGTATGCCAAAGCGGGCCCTCCGGGGGTGCGCCCCGGAGGAAAAGGGGTGGATGGGCTGTTCCTGGCCCTGACCCTGGTGTTATTGGCGGTGGGGCTGACCATGCTGTATTCGGCCAGCTACGCCCAAAGTATGTACGATACCCACTATGCCAGCGGCACCCGGTACTTCCGCCGGCAGGCGCTGTGCGCGGCCCTGGGACTGGTGGCCATGTATGTGGCCAGCCGGATCCCCGCTGGGCTGTGGTACCGGATCGCCTGGCCACTGTACGGGGTGAGCATTGCCCTGCTGCTGTCGGTGCTGGTCTTTGGCCAGTCCGTCAACGGAGCGAAACGGTGGATTTCCATTGCCGGGCTTCAGTTCCAGCCCTCGGAGGTGGCAAAATTTACCCTCATCCTCCTGTTCGCCCGGCTGACCCGGGGATTTGGCAGCGAGGCGGGGCGCTTTCGCTACGGTGTGCTGGGATTTGGTATGGCACTGCTGGGGATTTTGGTGCCCCTGGCCCTGGAAAAGCACCTTTCCGCCATCCTGCTCATGGGTATGGTGGCGGTGGTGATGATGTATGTGGCGGGGACGGATCCCCGCTGGCTCCTGGCCGGCGGTGCAGCTGCCCTTCTGTTTGTGGCGGTGTATGTCCGTATCATGGGCTACGCCGGAGACCGGATCTCCGCTTGGCTGCATCCCGAGGCCGACCCGGCGGATACGGGCTATCAGATTCTCCAGTCCCTGTATGCCATCGGCTCCGGCGGCCTCTACGGACTGGGCTTCGGCAAGAGCAGGCAGAAATATCTCTACCTGCCCTTCCAGTATAATGACTATATTTTCGCGGTGATCTGTGAGGAGCTGGGGCTTCTGGGGGCGCTGGGGCTGATGGTGCTGTTTTCGGCGCTGATTCTCCGGGGATACTGGATCGCTCTCCATGCCCCGGACCGGTTTTCCACAGTTCTGTGTGCCGGTGTGGTGACCCTCATTGCCCTGCAGACGGTGCTGAATCTCGGTGTCGTCACCAATCTTTTGCCCTCCACAGGGATCGCCCTGCCGTTTTTCTCCTATGGCGGCACGGCGCTGGCGGTGAACCTGGGGGAGATGGGCATTGTGCTGAGTATTTCCCGACACCGCCGGGAAGCAAAACGACAGGAGGACGATTTATGAAAGTGATTTTTACCTGCGGCGGTACCGCCGGACATATCAATCCGGCCATTGCCGTGGCCAATATATGGAAAGAATGCCATCCGGACAGTGAGATCCTGTTCATCGGGGCCCAGGGCCATATGGAGGAGAAGCTGGTGCCCCAGGCGGGATATCGGCTGACCACCCTCCCCGGCTCCGGTATGGCCCGGGGGATCAGCTTCCGGGCTTTGAAGCACAATCTGCGGGCGGTGAAGCGGATCCTGACGGCAGTTTCCGCTTGTAAGAAAATCATTCGCCAGTTCCAGCCGGATATCATCGTGGGCACCGGCGGCTATGCCAGCTTCCCGGCCCTTATGGCGGGGCATATGCTGGGGATTCCCACCTGCGTCCACGAGAGCAACGCCATGCCCGGCCTGACCACCCGGCTGGTGGCGGATAAGGTCGATCAGGTGCTGATCTGCTTCCCGGAAAGCGCCGCCCATTATCGCCACCCGGAGCGGGCGCAGGTGGTGGGGATGCCGGTGCGGAAGGAATTCTTCACCGCCTCCCGGGAGAAAACCGGGGAGAAGCCCCTGGTTCTTTCCGCCTTCGGCAGCCAGGGCGCCCGGGCCATGAATTTGGCTACGGCCCAGCTCATGGCTCTGGAGCAGGAGAAAAACTTCCCCTTCCACCATATCCATGCCGTGGGCAGCTTCGGCTGGAGCTGGATGCCCCAGGCAGTGGCGGAGCAGGGGATCGACCTGGCCCAGTGCCCGGAACTGGAGATCCGGGAGTACATTTACAATATGCCCCAGCTCATGAACCAGGCGGATGTGATCATCAGCCGGGCAGGCTCCGCCAGCTGCAACGAGATCGCGGCTACGGGAACGCCCTGCATTCTGATCCCGTCCCCCAATGTGACGGATAACCACCAGGAGAAAAATGCCCGGGCCCTGGAGGCTCAGGGGGGCGCGGTGGTGCTGCTGGAGGAAGAATGCACACCACAGCGGCTGATGGAAGAACTGGAAACGCTCCTGGGCGACCCGGATCGCCGCCGGGAGATGAGCCGGGCCCTGAAGGCCATGGCGGTGCCGGATTCCGCCGAGCGGATCTGCGGCATTATGGAGAACCTGATCCGGGGCAAAAAGGAGTAAGCTATGGAAACCAAAGAGAACACCGGCGGCCGGAGAACCGGGGGCCGCAGTTCCGGCGGCAGAACCCGGGGCGGCGCAGCCACGGCAACGCCCACCCGCCGCCGCACCCAGGCGCCCAAGGCCCAAAATGCCCCGGCTGCGCCCCAGCGACGCCGCACCACGAAAACGCCGGTCAAGTCTCCCAGCCGCAGCCAAACACCCAAACGCCGTGCTCCCGCGGCACCTGCCCCCGAGGTGGTCTATACCCCGGCGGCACCCTTCAGCCGGAACCGGTTCCTGCTGCGCCTGGCAACGGCAGTGGCAGTGGTTCTGGCCCTGACCCTCGGCATTTCTATTTTCTTCCATGTGGAAACCATCCAGGTCTCCGGTATGGACAAGTATACCGCCTGGCAGGTGGCCCAGGCCAGCGGCATCCAGGAGGGGGACAACCTCATGGGCCTGAGTGAGCCCCGGATCGCCGGACAAATTCGGGCAAATCTGCCCTATGTCAGCAACGTCCGGGTGGGCATCCGCCTGCCGGGTACGGTGAATATCGAAATTACCGAGCTGGATGTGACCTACGCCTGCGCCGACGGGAACGGCAAATGGTGGCTCCTCACCGCCGCGGGTAAGGTGGTGGAGGAAGCCCGGGAGGGCAACTACACCCGGATCCTGGGTGTGGAGCTGGATGCGCCCAAGGCCGGAGAAGCAGCTCGGGCGGCTGCGTCCGTTCCCACCACCGGGGATCCGGAGGAAAAAACTGCCCCGCTCCAGCTGTATACCCCCCAGGAGCGGCTGGAGATGGCGCTGTCCATCGCCCAGTATTTGGAGATGAACGGCATGATCTCCGGCATTGCCAGTGTGGATGTGACCCAGGCCCAGGATCTTCGAATTTGGTATGGGGAGCAGTTTGAGATTCTCCTGGGAGATGCCACGGAGCTGTCTTACAAGATCACCTGTGCCAAGGCTGCCCTGGATCAGCTGGCATCCTACCGCACGGGTCAGCTGGATGTGAGCTTTTCCCTGGTGGCGGATCAGCCGGTTTTCACCCCCTTTGACCAGGAGTGACCCCGGGAGCCGGGAAAAAGATAAGTCCATTTTGTAAATTCTTTGACGAAATCCAGGATTTTCTATTGACCAATTCGGATTTTCGGGATAGAATATAGGAGTAACATTGTAAATTAGGGCGGCAGGACAATTCCCTTTGCCGCAATCCCATACATAGGAGGAAGAGTTATATGTCTCAAGCTGTTCAGGATCGCGTTGTCAAGATCAAGGTCATTGGTGTTGGTGGCGCAGGCAACAATGTAATCAACCGTATGATCGATGCAGGTGTGGGCGGCGTGGATTTCGTCGTGGTCAACACCGATAAGCAGGATCTGAATAAGTCCATCTGCGACAACAAGCTCCAGATCGGTGAGAAGCTCACCGGCGGCATGGGTGCCGGTTCCAAGCCCGAAATCGGCAAGAAGTCCGCTGAGGAGAGCCGTGCCGCCATCTCCAAGATTCTGGAGGGCACCGATATGGTGTTCATCACCGCCGGTATGGGCGGTGGCACCGGCACCGGCGCTGCTCCCATCGTGGCCGACCTGGCCCACGAGGCCGGTATCCTCACCGTGGGCGTGGTCACCAAGCCCTTCAAGTTCGAGGGTGCCAACCGGATGCGCCAGGCTGAGTCCGGCATTGCCGAGCTGTCCAGCAAGGTGGACTCCCTGATCATCATTCCCAACGACCGTCTGAAGTATGTCACCGACCAGAAGATCACCTTCGCCAATGCTTTCGGCATTGCTGATGATGTCCTGAAGCAGGCTGTGACCTCCATCTCCGAGCTGGTGGGTTACTCCGACCGGGTCATCATCAACCTGGACTTTGCCGATGTTTCCGCCGTCATGAAGGATGCCGGCCGGGCACACATGGGCGTGGGCACCGCTTCCGGCCGGGAGAAGGCCGAGCAGGCTGCCATGGCCGCTGTGGCCAGCCCCCTGCTGGAGACTTCCATCAACGGCGCTACCGGCGTGCTGGTGAATGTCACCGGTTCCTCCGAGCTGACCCTGGACGATGTGGAGACCGCTGCTTCCATCGTGCAGGAGGCTGCGAACCCCGATGCCAACATCATCTTCGGTGCTACCTCCTCCGACGATTTCGAGGACGAGATGCGGGTCACCGTCATTGCCACCGGCTTTGACCAGAGCGCCCGGGCAGAGGCTCCCAAGGCTGCGACCGGCGCTGCTGCCACCACCGAGACCAAGACCGGCGATGTCAGCGATATCGACGAGATCTTCAAGATTTTCAACCGCTAATTGCTTGCCATCCCGGACGGACGCCGTCCGGGATGGTTTTTTGAAGGAGGAAGGCCAATGAATGCCTATCATGACCTGGCAGCCAGCTATGACCGGCTGACCAATGATGTGGACTACAGGGCCGTGGTGGCGTTTTACCGGCAGATCTGGGAGCGGGAGGGCCTGCGGCCCAGAACCGCTGTGGATCTTGCCTGCGGGACAGGCTCTGTGACGACTCTCCTGGCGGAGGAAGGCCTGGAGGTGACGGCGGTAGACCTGTCGGAGGAAATGCTCATGGAGGCCCGCCAGAAGGCCTGGGAGCTGGAAAACCAGCCTATCTTTGTCTGCCAGCCCCTGGAGGCGCTGTGCCTGCCCCGGGGGGTGGATCTGGCGGTGTGCGCCCTGGACAGCCTGGATTATATCACCGATCCCCGGGACGGGGCGGAAGCCATCCGCCGGGTCTACAAGGCGCTGAACCCCGGCGGCATTTTTATTTTCGATGTGAATACGCCGGAGAAGCTCCGGGCCATGGACGGCCAAGTGTTCTTGGACGAGGACGACGATGTCTACTGCGTTTGGCGGGGAGAATTCGATGGACAAACCAATATCTGCTCCTATGGTATGGATTTGTTCCAGCGCCGGGGGGAACTGTGGCACCGGTCCTTCGAGGAGCATCGGGAATATGCCTATTCCCAGGCCCAATTGATGGAATTTCTCCGGGCGGCGGGCTTTACCGCCATCGAGGTCTACGCCGACCGGGAATTCCAGTCGCCCCGCCCCGGGGAGCAGCGGATCTATTTTAAGGCCCGCAAGGGCAGAGCCCCCCAGATCCGCCGCCGGGAAAAATAACATTGCGCAGGGCGCAATGTTGTATTATAATGTAGCAATCACAATGCAGGAGGAGGCGCATTTGCGCCGTAACGAGATATGAAGGATTATTTGGTTCGGGGAATGAGTATGGACGGCTTCGTGAAGCTGGTGGCGATCCGCTCCACAGAGCTGGTGCGCCGGGGTGCCCAGATCCAGGGTACGACCCCCAATGCCACGGCAGCCTTTGGCCGGGCACTCACCGCCGGTTCCATGATGGGCAATATGCAGAAGGTGGAAAACGGTTCCATGACATTGCAGATCCGGGGCGGCGGCCCCATCGGCACTATTACCGTGGTGTCCGACCCGGTGGGCAATGTCCGTGGCTGCGTCACGGAGCCCAAGGTGCCCCTGGTGGAGAAGCGCCCCGGGAAGCTGGATGTGGGAGCGACCGTCGGTACCGACGGCACCCTGACGGTGATCCGGGATCTGCAAATGAAGGAGCCCTATATCGGTTCCGTGAAGCTGATCTCCGGGGAGATCGGGGATGATGTCACCGCCTATTTCGCCCAGAGTGAGCAGACCCCCACGGCCTGCGCCCTGGGTGTGCTGGTGGATACGGACTGCTCCGTGAAGGTGGCCGGTGGTTACCTGGTGCAGCTGCTCCCCGGTGCGCCGGATGAGGTGATCGATAAGCTGGAGGCCGGCATCAAGCGGGCCGGTGCGGTGACACCTATGCTGGAGGCCGGTATGACGCCGGAGGATATCCTGGGCCAGGTCTGCGGCGATCTGGGTGTGGTATTCCTGGAGACGGAGGAAGTCAGCTACCGCTGCTATTGCACCCGGGAGCGGGTGGAGGCGGCCCTTATCAGCCTGGGCCGGGAGGAGCTGGAGCAGATCCGCCAGGAGGGGAAGGCTTTCCCGGTGGAGTGTCAGTTCTGTGATACGGTCTACAGCTTCACCCCGGAGGAAATCGGGGAATTGCTGGAAAAGGTGTAAATCAGCCTGAAATTTGGTGGAAACAGCCGGGAATTGTCCATGGAATGGCCCTGCGAAAAAAATCTAAAAAAATGCTTGACAAAAGGTATGCTTCCGTGTATAATGTGTCATGTCGCTGAGGTCACGAACCAAGCGGCGCAGGTAGGGGAGCATAGCTCAGCTGGGAGAGCACATGCCTTACAAGCATGGGGTCAC
>CAYRYT010000052.1:0-11281 GCA_964428625.1 uncultured Oscillospiraceae bacterium
CAAAAGAAGCAATGAAAGAATATTTTAAATCTAATATAAAGTTTACTGAAAGTGCAAAATAACCGACATCACCTATTAAGCAAATCGTGAATGCAAATATTTAAACAAATCGTTTGGACTTTTGAAACGAACCTTATCAAATTCACTGTTGTTCTCATCACTGAAAACTATCTCACCGTCGATTAAGTGAATAAAATACAAAAATCCATACCTTTCAAAACATACTAAATCATCATCACTTTGATCAGTTAACTCGAAAAAGTGCTCTTTGATATAAACAACAATATAGTCACGCACAATCTTATTGTATTTAACATATTTACTAAAACAACTATTAATCATCCCTTATCCTTATACCTCAAATAGCAATACGCTATTGACATAGATATTATACTAATAACAAACACGGACATAAAAAATAGCACTACAGCTTCAGCAGTAATCTTAATACCTAATAACTCTAGTGAAAGAACTACTACTAATAATACACCACATATCCAAGTGGCCACCTTTTCCTCTACTTCCACTTAGGATACTCCTTATACATCTTACCATTAAGCAACGAGCCATTCTTCTTCTTGTTACGCTTTATGCCATCACTTCCCCAAGTCCCCCATTGCTTAAAGAAAAACGCCACATTTTGCTCTTCACACTGTTTTTGTATATTACAAACCCATTCCTCTTTCATAGGACGTGCCTTTGAACCAGACTCGCCACCGACTATCACCCAATCTATTCCACTTAAATCAATCTCACCTAAATCACTTATCAAAGGCTCACAAGATAAAAACTTTACCGTAGCCTTCAAATCACGTATTAGATCTATTCTATGTTTAACCTCAAATGTCTCAACTGTAGTCCCCAACCAAGCATTAGACGGCACTACATTTTCAATAAAATACTCTCGCATCTTTTCAGGACGTTTAGTCAAAATCTGATACTGATGTTGTGGAGTCTCTTCAATCACTTTCAAGATAGAATCCAAAAAGCTATAATCCATATCCTCATGAAACAGGTCGCTCATTGAGTTAACAAAATACATAGTTGGTTTCTTATTTTTCTTAGGCTCATCTAATCTTTGAGGCAACATCTTAAATTTGAAACCATCTTCATACTCCTTGTTACCCATAGCCTGTAGCCGTTTAGCCATCAACTCTGCGTAACAGTTTTTACAACCCAATGTTACTTTCGTGCAACCTATTGTAGGATTCCAAGTAGACTCAGTCCACTCTATCTTCGTCTTCATATAGTCCGCCCTTAACTTCAGCTTCATGTCGAAGCAATGTGTATAGATCACCAACCTTCTCACGCATCTTGATAATCTCTACCTGTGAAGCAGAACTTAACATATCCTGTGTGATAGACCACAACTTGTTATAATTATCTTCCCACTCTTTATTCACTTTTAACCCCCTTGAAATAAGTTTTCATATCATCTTTTGTAATAGTAACTTCTATCTTACCAACTTTAAATGTTATATTATCAATCGCCTCGTAGTTATTTTTATTTACTGGATACTGTTTAGTAACCAATTTCATTAGTTTCATTTTATCAACAACGACACTCGTTTCCCTCTCCTTTTTTTTAGTATCTAAATACGCAATAATCTCTTTTAGATTACTTTGCATCATAACTATTTCAACATCATCTACAGTATCCTCTTCTATAATCTTACTGCTGATTTCTTTACACATATCCATGCAAGTAATCCATAGATGCATGTATTTATTAAAGCCTTCACTAATTTTATTATTTTCCTTATTCCAAGCCTTATAATCTTCCTTAAAATCGTAATAGTCTTCGCATTCTCTTACTATCTCTGTAATTTTATTATACTGTTCTTCGCCTATAGCTTTATTCCAATATTCCCATATACCATTTTTGTTTTCTTTACCTATTCCTACTGTAGCTTTCATCTTTTACCCCCTCAACGCTATAACCTTTTGATTTTTCATCATATCTTCTAATAGATTAGATAGATATTTTTTAATCACCGCCTCATCTCGATCTTGCTTAACCGAAATCTTACCACCACCATTTGCAAACAATATAGTTAAACTGCTATCATCATTTGCAAGTGTCTCAATACATATATAGTGCACAAAATCTAAGTTATAAACTTTGCCACCTTCAACAACTAAAAACATAATTTACTCCTTTATTAATATATGTAAATACTCGATAGTTTCATCTTTCTTGTTTACCCTTTTACTATCGGCTTTATAACGTCTATTATTTTGAGACTTCACTTCATACTTACCATACTGACTAAATATAGTTTTAATATCATCCAAAGATAAAAGTCCCTCGTCATTATAACTTAAGAATATATACTTAAAATTGGCATTCTTAATTAAAGTATCAAGTTCATTATAAACCTTATCTTTCTTGCACCAATTCGATTTAGTATAAGGACGTTGACCTGTTACACCTTTAGGCTCGAAGTCGTCGTATAATGCGATTGTATTAAGCAGGTGATAATAAGCACCGTATTCTCTTTCGTTATAAGGCGGATCTAAATAAAGTATATCGCCATTAATTTTAGTAATTAAACTGTTGGCATCTTCGTTATAAACTTCATGTGTATTCTTACTCAATTCAAACTCTGCAGGCTCGAATTTCATCATTTTACTAGCCGACACTTTATAACTCTTCAAATATGAAGCATACACAGACGCTGTATTTGCAACTTTATCTGCACTTTCTAAAAGAGACGCCAAAAGAAAAAAGTATACATCAGGGTTATCTTTATAAACCTCAATATTATTTCGTATAGTGTCAATCTTTGTAGCGTTGTATCCTAAAAAATATAATCTATTAACAGAATACTCTTGATATATTTTTGAATGACTATCAAAACCCTTAATATATATTTTACCAGTCTTATCAAATATATAATCTATAGAATCTGTATTAGTAATCTCATTTAGAAATAAAGACTTGTAATCTATTGGTTTATTATTACCGATATAATTACGAGCTAGAACATAGCTGTAATACTCTTTATCATTGGCAATAACTTTTTTAACTTTGTTTTTGAAATGCATACCAACTACTGCAGTTCCTGTAAACATATCACAAAATACACACTTTGATATATCACCAACAACTGATTTGATAGTAGTATCTATCCAAGGTAAAAGAGTTTTTTTAGAACCAATATAATTCATTTCGTCTCCTTTTTTAATTATATTCGACAAATATTTATAAATCTTAAACGCGCAAAAAAGAGAGAAGGGAAACCTTCTCTCTTTTTTATCTCTTACCAAATATATCTTCAATGAGCCATTTTAATAATTGCTTGAATGTTTTATCTGCAGTAGAAGAATCGTATGCATAAAGAAAAATATAAAAGACGCCAAAACCTGCTAGGACTATTAAGGCAATAAAAAAGAAAACGCCAATATATAGTAATATCAATGCGAAGAATGTTTCTAACATACTCCTATAATCGACATTTAATATTAAAAACTTTGATTTAATTTCTCGCGTAATTTGGCTATTTTATCGTCGTATTTGGCTACTCGATCATCATATTTAGTTATTTTCTTTCTTAACCTATCAGTCCAGAAACCTTTATCTTTACCCTTTTCTAATCGTTTATCAAGTTTCTTTTGAGCCATACTTTGTTTAATACGCTCACCTATTTGCTTAGCAATCATGAAAAATATTCTTGTATCACCATAAACTATTTCTGATATATCTTTACCCAAATCATTCAAAACAGGATGGATTTTAACCCATTCTTTTCTAAGAACATCAACATCGTCATAAGTAGTAGAATTATACTTTTCAAACCATTTAAAAAACTTAGGACCATACTTTTTTTGAACAGCGCCAATTTCAGTATTCTTAGCTGGCATCTTAAAAAATCTATACAACTCCTTACAACGCGCATCAATACTATTAATTAAAGATTCTAAAGTTACTTTCTCGGTAACAGTTTTAGTTTGTATTCCACCTAAAGAAAATATACCAAACCCAACAGTAGCAAAAGCTGCAGCACCAAGTGCAGTAAGTAATACATCACCACCGCCAAAACCATAGCCAGATTGCGTTCTCGTTACATATTCAGGTGGAGTAGCATATTGGTGACTTACATTATTAATAATCGCTTGAATTTCAATGGCAGGTAAAATATACCCTTTCTTATCTAATGCTTCAGTATCAACACTGAAGTTCAAAGCCTTAAGTAATCTTATCTGTTTTTTAGTCATATTTAACCTCACAATTTGTTATTTTGACATAATTATACTTGATTTTTTTTTTTTTCAATACAATAGAGCTTAAATAAAAAAGCTACGCCTTATTTAATTTAAGACGAGCTTAAATTAAATAAAAAAACTCAAAAGGAGCATTAATGGTTGTAAGAATACACGGAAAGGCATATGAGCTAGTTAGTAAAGCTGAGGCTAAAGCACTACTCAAACAACAACTTCAACCCGCAGTAGAAGAACTTAAAAACGAAATAGCTAATTCATTAACCGATGAAATTAGAAAAGCGGTAATCAGTGATGTTCAAGTTAATTTAAGGTGCACAACATCATGGACAAATTATCAAGCACAATCTCAAGACCAAATATGGAAATATTGGGATATGCTTGACTCAACATACCGTTATTCTGGCGAACATCAACCTTACAAAAACGGTCCATATAGTTGTCCTACGTCATTAAATATACATTACAAAAATGTAGTTAGGAAGGTGTTAACATGATAGTAAGTCTAAACAACCGCAAATACGAACTCGCACTCCAAGACGAGATCTACAACGAAATATATAACGAGGTTTACAAAGAAGTGTATAACGAGGTTTACAAAGAAGTGTATAATGCTAACTTACCACAAATTAATGAAATAACACAAAGTTGCAAAGCTAGATTTAAAGGCAACTATAGAAATATAAATATGGCATTACACACACGTAATGTCAGAATAGTAGAAACAGCTAATTTCAATGGTTAAAAAATCAAGTTAACTTTTGTAGTGATTTTATGCCATTGATACCGTATGCTTTAAACTTTATATCTATGCCGTCAATCTTCTTATACGTAAAATAACTTTCAACTTTACCCTTGAACTTAATAACGTCATTTATCTCTAATTCGTCTGCTTTAGCTTTAGGGATAAAAATATGCAAGTGATCAACCAACAGGGTATCTTCCTTGTATATTTCACGCAACAAGACTTTATATATTTCAGGATCTTTTTTAGATTTTTCCTTACCTTTAACAACTGCGGTTACCGAGATAACCTTACCGTTGAATTTAGCAAGTTCATCTCTGTAGTCAAGTTTCTTAGCCATATTACCTCAGCTATATAATCTTAGCATTAGATCCGTTAGAGGTGTTGCTTCATGTTCTTGAACCACTTTATTTTGTTTAAATTTATGAGTAAGCGTAGAGGTTGCGAAAGCTTGTTTTGGCGACTCTGCATACATAGCATCCAAAATATCAGTTCGCTCCTTCGCAAAAGATTTAAGGCTAACACCTTCTGCATTAACTAGTAGTGTAAATATCGGTTCGATAAGTTCTGGCTCTATTCTAGAGTTACCCGTCAACAACAAGAACTCTTTATAGAATAAATAGAATGCATTTTCTTTAGCTTCCACTGTATTTTTACCTAACATTTCCATCAACTTTTTAAGGTTCAGAACACCCGATGATATTCTATCACCGTATTGCACATTCCATCCTTCAGGATATTTATAGATCAAATTTGGATTGATAATTTGTCTCATATCGCCACAGTTAAAGAACTTATTTGTGTATTGGATACGTCCATCTTTAATTGCGTAAGAGACTGACATATTCTCTTTTATTTTTTCACCTGCAACTTGTAACCCCAAGAACGCAGCAATCGGACCTGTAATATCTTGTATCCTTCTCATATTATTAGATATGATAATTTTATCACCTTTTTTGAATGTAGCACCAGGTTTAAGTTGTGGTGGCACAGCAGACTTTTCGGTTAATAAATACTTCCAATTATTTTTACCGTCTGAAACAATTAACCAATCACCGTCATTAGAAACGATCTCACCGTCAAAGAGAGCTTGCACATATTCATTTTCAAGTGATTGCTCTTGAGCACCATATTTTAATCCGAGAAACGATTGAGACACACTTTCCATGATAGTCTGTCCCCATGACTGTGCTAAACGGGCGTCAATATCGTATTCACTACCAGCCATATCTTCGATTGTAGGCAAGAATATCTCTTGTCTAAATTCATTGAAGTAGATCTTGTAATCTAACTTACGGCTACACAAAGAGCGATAGTAATTAAAGTTATTATCGGAACGCACTATTTCACGTCCCAAGAATTCAGGTAATCCTTTAGGTATTTTAATCGCATAATTACCAGGTGCTTTACCTCTAATAGCTTGGAATTTATTTAACTTACCTGATAACTGCCTTGTATTGTAACCTGCGATTGGAACGCTATCTTTTTTAACTTTAAATATTGCACGAGCATTTTGAGCAGCGAGGTATAAGTCTTTTTCACTTAGTCCGCCGATTATAGTGCTATCACCAACTAGTGTTTTACCTTCTAAATTTTGGTAAACATTTTTAGCGTATAGTCCTTTGAGCTGTTGCATTTTAACTCTACCACTTGATTCAAAAATCGTTTTGAAATTAGTATTTGGTAAATTGGCTATACCATTTTTAAGCCCGTCTTCAATGACTTTATTTATCTTATCGTATTTTTGCTCTTCTGTATATTCAGGGTCATCTTGTATATGTTTAATAGCATCATCCAAGTCTTTAGTTAGATCTTTACGAGGTGGCGTATCTATACCGATAGTTGTAGCAAATTGGTTACTGAGCTGTATGAGTTCATTAATAATTTCAAGTCTACGAGGATTATGTTGTAGTCCTGCAATTATGTGTCCGATATTATCTTTATTGATGATTTTCATTTTACCAGGACCTTCTAGAATCAAATCCAAATCAGTTCCGAGTATATCTTTTAATTTAAGTCTACCGTAAGAAGTTTGAGTATTACCTATTGTTATAAGTTCATCGATTTCGAGTTTTTTATTTTCAACGTCGACATACACTTGTTGTTTATTCATATACTTTTTAGTTCGTCCTGAAGGATTAGCCATTGATGCATAAATAAGTCCTACTAGCTGTTCGTGGTCAGGACACCAAATAGGCTTTTGATTTTTATCATAGCGCCATATCTTTTCAGGCGATGCTTTAGCCAACAACCTACGAGCGTTCTTTGGATCAGTTTCTATAATACATAACATTTGGTCACCGTCGTAGTCGGCATTAAATGGTGTAGCCAAGACAGGGTTCATTTTAATTACAGGTATATCACTTTCTATAGGTTTAATTTTTAACGCCATCACACCGAGTTTATGTAGCACTGGCGAGCGTTGGAATAATACTGCAGATGGTTCAATTATGTCATTCATAATCTCCCAAGCTAAAGGATCATTTTTATTATATAGATATTCTGCGTTGAGGGCTATCTTTGGATCTTTATGTTGTTTTAATTGCTCAATAATTTGATGTTGCAAAGTAAGATAAATAGCCGATTTAGGTATACCAATCTCATTTAATTTCAAGCCGTTATCGGGAGAAATATTACCACGCAAGGTTAAGTCTAAACGCACATTCAAAGCGTTTCGTAGCAACGATTGTTTAGACGATGCAAGTAATTTGCTGTTCATAAGAATACGGTCTATGAGTATATTCATAAGGCACATAATACTTGCGATATTACCTGTTTCTTTTTTAATCAACTTATCTGTTTCTATAATGATTTTATAGAATTGACTTTGTTGAGGTAATGAAATAATTTTCTTACCACCTTGAACGAACGCTCTAGCAGGACGTAAAGCAGGTGAGCTTATGTATAGTATTTGATTAATATAATTGCGAATAAAACTAAGTGAGTGTCCATTAAAACTATAGTCTGCCATTCTCCTAAGTCCATTCAATCCAATATCAGTAGCAACACTATTTTTATCGATATATTTAATTAGGAATGGTGTTCCCCTATCCATAATAAAAGTTACACTATCTTCTGTTTCTATTCTCTCAGATTTACGGTTAGAGTATTTTTTACCTGCTATGAATTCGAGTGACCATATCATTTTAATCAGATTTTCATTTTCAGTAGAAGCTACGGTAGCTTTTTTACCGATTATATCTATACCTATATCTGCTAGGTGATTAATCAGTATTTTGAGCTTAAAGGATGAAGAATACGGGTATGTTAATTTATATATTGCGAACTGTTTTTTATATGTTAGTTCATCTTTAACTTTCACTTTACAGCTAGTGCATTCCTGGTTAACTGTTCGTGTTTTACCGCATTTACATTTACCAACAGCTCCGAAGATTTTAACATCGTAAAGTCCACCTTGTTCTGTATTGTCTTCTTTAAGGTTATAATCTTCAGAATTTGTAATAATTCCACACGATTGTTTTTCATAATCGTCATCGCTCATATAGGTAAGCGTATATGTTTCTTTTTGACTAAAGTCTTTATAATGTCTATACATATATATATTATATATCAGATACCTTTTTTCTTAAAGTAGTCATATTTCAAAGTAGTTTTTTATAGTTTTCAATAAAATCATCATCATTACTGAATGCTAGTATATAATCTTTAATATATTTTAAATCACCAAATTTACCTAAATAACGATTTAAATTTTCGGACTTTTGTTTTTTCTTTTTACTATTTTTATTCTCTTCCTCTTTTTCTAACGTATTTTTTTGTATATCATTTTGAGAAAGTTGTTGCTTGTTATTTTCTTTTTTTAATTTGTCAAGAAGTGTGTGACGATATAAAAATAAATGAGCTCTTCTATTTTTTTTATCTATACCCATTTGACGTAAATATGGAATAATATTTTTATCAGCTTCTTCTTCGGCGGACTTTTTATATTTTTTATCAAGTCGGTTAATCAATTTATCTCTATATTCTTTATTAGAGTCACCAGGATATTTTTCGTGAATAGCTAATTTTTTCTTATTGAGTTCTATTTGTTTCTTAGCATGTCCCAATTCATGTCCAATAGCATTACGAACACCCGCATAAGAATGTAATAATAAAGGCTCAAAATATTTAGTTTTAGGTGTATCATTTAATAATTTCTTATTAGTTATTGTTACACCAACAATAGACTTATTATCATGGTTATCAGCGTTATTATCTGGTATATAATCATTGATTAATTTATCAGTATATTCCATTGAAATATTATGTCCTTTATAAATATTAGCTTTCTTTTCTATAGTATCATGCATAATTTTAAGTATTTTATATGGACTTTGATCTTTATCAGGGTAACCATATTCATATTCATTTTCTTTCAAAAGTTTTTTATAGTTTTTTCTACCGATATTATCTACTATAGAGAAATCTACACCAATTGCTTGTAATAATCTAATTTGTTTTCTAGTCATAAGTTATATTCCTATATTTCTTAATTAAATCTTTTTGTATCGTTATAACATATAACTGATTATTATCAATACATTTTTGGACATCTTCTTCTAGAGATGGTGAAGCATAATAAAATATATCAACATCGCCGCACAACCTATTAAAATAGAAATCTATAAATTTTTCATTTTTATGAATATCTAAAGGGAATTCATGTTTATAGAAAATAGAGTCAGATAAACAAGGATATGTATTGTTCCAAAGTATTAAATCATTCAACTTTGTTTCATCTTTATTTTCTGTAAAACAGAATTTTTGTTTACTTTTTTTACATTGTTTTATTTGGTTATATACATCAGGCGCATAAGCGTAGATTAGTTTGCCACCACTTAATATAAATCCTGCAATTCTAAGATCGATATAGCTAATTACCTCCATGTATTGTTTAGCAAAATCACCATAAAAAAATTTATATTTTTCTAATTTAATATCAGTATTTGCAATCCAATCTATCAACTTTTTTTCTTTTTCTTCTACCCTTCTCTTAAAGTAGTTTTTTATAGTTTTCAACATATTAATGTCCACCACAGGACGGTTTACGTGGACTTTTAGTCAAGGCGTCCAAGTGTTCTTTATTTTTTTTAATATGTTCTATAAAGAAGTCGTTATTATTTTCTAGGAAAGTCGTAATAATTGTAGAAAAGTCGTGTTTTCCAATAGAGGTGAACACATAATTTTCATGCGACTTTTGTGGTGTTCCGAAGAAAACATCGCCACAGAACATACCATCAGAAAAGTCGCATATATAATCGACAGCGAGTGCGTATTCGTCGTTTACATATTCTGCTTCGAGGATGTCGATATTATTTTTCTGTTTTCGTATAGTAACTGTTAGTGGCAAATATTTTTCGCCTAGTGTTTCATAGAAATCGTAAAGTGGTTTATATTGGCTTAAGAACTCTAATCTCTTATCCATAATATCTCCTTAGGTTTTTTGAGATATTATAAGGTTATAGGGCGTAAAAAACAAGGATTAGAAGTCGTATATGCGCATGTTGTTTAATCCGAGGGAGATAATGTTAACTAAGTCATTTATTTCGTTTGTTGAGAAACGAAGTTGCATACAATTATTAAAGCATAATTCCATATACATAATATGTGAATTAGATTCTTCTAGTTTGATTCGTATAAAGTTATTTTTGGTATAGAATAATTTGATTGAGCTTTTATTTTTGACAATTATCCGTGGTCTTATATTTTTGAATTGGAACGGATCTTTACGGACTTTTGATATTATTGTAACCACAGTATTGAAATCATCGATACTTAGTTGTCGTTTAATGTTATTTAATATTTTTATATATTTACAATTACTTTGTTTAAAGTAAGAAGGAGCAACTTTAAGTGATTTATCATGTTTAATCATTTTTGATATATTTGATGAAGTCCTCAAAGGACATATCTGGCAAGGTGAATACTTTAACCCACTGATTAATTTTATCGAAGTATTGGCACATTAGGAAGAGGTAAGGTTGGCACTGTGGGTCGGGTTCAAAGCCAATATCTAGTTCTGTGTTGTATGCTATGGACTTTTGTATAGATTTAGACAGTTCGGCGGTTGTATCTACAACGTTACGAGCTGTAGTGTTATTAATCTCGTCATATGTAAGCGAGAATGCTATTTTGAACACTATTTGTTCTATATCATCACATTCTGGTGCTTCGTTATATTTATTTTTAAGATATTCAATACCGTTATTGAACCCTTCGTATGTTATATTAATAAGATTTTTAGCAAATTTTTTATCATACATACGGTTTATCCTTTTTGTAGTAAGGTTTATTGTTATTAAATTTGTTATTAAA
>CAYRYT010000053.1:0-10970 GCA_964428625.1 uncultured Oscillospiraceae bacterium
AAATTATATACTAATACTGATATAGATGTTTTAAATCAATATCAGTATACGGGCTTGTGCCCATATGTGGAAGCCATGTTTCCTGGGTTAGAGGAATGAACATGGCAATCCCGTCTATGATTATTAACATAGACTACCTCCTTCACTGGAGGTAGTCTTATATATTCAAATATAAAACTGTGTTTACTCACTCCAGTTATTTAATTATATATAACGCTTTGGTGCGTAAAAAGTATCCTCTCTTTATAAAGCGAAATTTATCTTTTTGGACTCTTGACAATTTTTATATCAACATATATGATATAATCATCAATAAACCAATAGACAAATTTTGCTATTGTTAGTATGTCGGCATTAGCAAATGCAATAATGATTTTTGTCATTTGGGATTTCTTTCTTAAGGTATTGGATGACAGCGCAAGAACAATCAATTAATGTATTAGAGAAATTTATTGGATATACTAAACGTCCACCTGATATTCTTACTTTCGTTAATGATCCTTACTATTTAGGTAATATATTTAATCCTACAGGTGATCATTGTTTATTATTTCCACCTTGGGTTAAAGCGTTGCAAGAAACCTGCCCTAACAGTGTTTCAATGTATCCTTATGTTGCACTTACAGGTGGTATCGGTATTGGTAAAACGACATTCTTTGAGATATTAATGCTTTACTCTATATGCAGGTTTTTACACATTGCTTCATTTCCAAAGTTTAGTAAACGAGCTAACTTGAAAGGGTATAATTGGGTATTCTGCACAATCAAATTAGAGTATGCAATAGACTTTTGTAAACAGATAGAAGATATAATGGAACGCTCGCCGTTCTTTAGAAAACAGATAGCAGAAATGGGTAGACAAAATTGGAATAAGTTAATACACATACGTCCTGCTTCTAAAACAACGCACTTAATTTCTAACGATTGTATTTGTATTCTTTTATCAGAAATAAACGAGGCTACACAAGTTGATGCTAATGGTGTATCTTTAGGTTGGAAGTTGATGACTGAATCTGATAACAGACTTAACTCACGTTATCGCCCTATAATGGGATTGCTACCACAATTACTAATAGACTCTTCAACTAAAAACGATAATTCATTGATAGAGCAATTTATACAAAGTGCACCTTTCAAGAATCAATTAAGGGTATACTCTTATCCGCAATGGGAAGTTAAACCTGACGACAGTTGGTTTCAACCAAGGGCAGAAGATGGTAGAACAAGATTTTGGGTTTATCTTGGTAGTCCTGAATTAGAGGAACATGTAGTAGATAAAGAAGACTTAGAAGATAGCGATATTCCAATTAACGCAGATAGAGATTTATACCATGTAGCACCGATTGAAACATTAGAGCGTTTTCAATCTAATACAGCAGAAGCTATAAGAGCTATTATGGGTAAGCCTACTAAATCGGGCACTACATTCTTCTCGGTAAGGTCTCTTAACAATGTATTTACGCTACCGTTACTTACCGAAGAGATTATTACTGTGGACGAGACTTTATCAACACCGCTTGAGTCAATGATGCAATTACAGACTGCTATTAATACAATACCTCAATTCAATTCTATATATATTGGAATTGACTTGGGAACTAAAAAGGACTTAACAGGAATAGCAATATCATATATATCGAAATGGGAAGAAAAAGAGATTAACGGCGATATTATTATGATACCACACTTTACTTGCCCAATAGCTTTTGGACTTGGACGTATGGAAGGACAGTCTACATCAATAACTCGTATAGAAAACTTTTTATACTATCTTAACACAAAGTTTAAGATTGGAATGATTTTAACAGACGGTTATGGTTCACTACAAATGCTACAAAACTTAACTTATAAACATATTGCCTGCGATAAACTATCTGTTGAAAGCGAATCAGAATACGCAATATTCAAAAACTTATGCACGCAAGGACAAGTTGCACTACCTTCAAACTCTTTATTAAGAGCAGAGTTGTTATGTCTAAAACGTTCAGAAAACAAACCTGGTAATTTAGACCACCCTTCCAATGGTAAGCCTGAAATAAAAGACGGCAAATATGTTACGGCTATATCAAAGGATATTGCAGACGCTACTTGTCGTTCTGTATTGGGAGCGTATATGTATAGTAGAGATACTAAGAGCGGACGTCCTATTCAAAACTCTGCTATTCTTTGTAATTTGGTTAATAAGTTATATGACAATAGTGAAATAGATTCTATTAGTAGACAGTATATGAACTCATTTAAGTTTTAGTCGTTTTCACCTTTGTTGTATTTCAAAAGTTCATGTCCTGGTTTCAATTCAGCAATCTTACCTTCCATATTATTTTTGATAGCCTCTCTCTTTTCGGCGTCTTTAAGGTTATATATATCGCCGTCTCGTAGAGTGCCACCTTTTTTATATATATCGAGTATAATCTTGCGTTCTTCTTCGGTTGCTTTGAATTCGGCGTGATGTGATTTCTCTGCAGTATTACTGTCAACAATGTCGAATATTACTTCTAATATCGGTGGAAGTTTTTTACAGAACCTTAATACATTAATTCTCAAGTCGCAGTAGAAACGCATAGAGTGTATATCAAGGTCTACAGAATCCAACATATTAGTTCCCTTTTGAGTTGATGACTCGCCGTCTAATGCTTCGTCTTTAACCCAATGTATAGAGAAACCTACTTGACTTGTATTATCGCCTAATAAGTCAGCATCTAATTTAACATCATCTTTAGCATAACAAGTGATGAATTGGTCTAAAAATAAATCTGTTCTTCTTCGTCTAAATGTTATTGTATCTAATGTTGCGTATTCAAAGTCTATTCGTAATCTTGTATTAAGAGCTACAGGTCCAAAGTAATTAAAGAAATCTCTTCGTGCATTAGTGTAATCTTCAAATCCTATTTTGTATCTACACCACTCTTTATAATCTTTACCGATACTTTGATAATCTTGATTCCAATCACGAGGTGTGGCAAAGAAGTTTATTTCAGGATAAGCAGCCCTTAAAGTATTTATAACTTGGTTAGCATAATTTAGTCCATCTAAATATACCTCTTCCATATGGTTGCCATACACAGTAGAATCGTTTGAACTGTAGCTGTTCTTTTTATTAATTCCACTATTAAGCATTATAAAGTTATAGTTCTTATGGTCTGTAACTTCTTCTAACGGATACAGTAAATTAGAATGACGTAAGAATTGAGTTAACTCTTCGTTTGAGTGTTCTTGTTTATATTCACCTGTTTCCAAGTTTCTTTCAGATATATAACCACCACGCAATAAGAATATATAAGTATCGTCGCCAACTTTATTTTTCTTGGATGTTATCTTTTTGATTTGGTCGTAAGATACTTTATCTTCTGATATGTAGTAGATACAAAACATATTCTCATATAATACACGAGATGTGATATATGGAACATTACCCAACGAGAATAGTCTATATAATTTATACTGTCCTTCAGGTGGAACTATTTTACTATCGTCTATACGGATAAGATTTCTGCACGTAGGCATTGGTTTATCTGGGTTAAGTATTAGTTTTGTATAGTGATAGTTATCATTTACTTCAAAGTCATAATTTTTGCCGTATTCTATAATAACAGTATCAAATAAATCGCTATACATTATCCAGCCGTCATAAACGACAGCATATCGTGGGTTACGCGTAAAAATAGACATAATAATATTATAATAAAAAAGCCCCATATCCGAAGATACAGGGCTTAAATCTATGCTAATCTAAATTAATAGATTGCTATGTCAGGAGTTTTGAAAGACGGATGGCTTGATACTTTGATTACAATAGGTATTGCCAATTTGTCTAACATCAACTTAGTAGCATATTCGCACAATATTGAGTGTTCAACTATTGTAGCGCCGTTGCTAGGCATAGAGCTCGTGCAGTAAGGAACTATATAGTCTCCTACTATTACAGCAGCTTCTTTGTTAGATGGGTCTTTGTGAACCACGAAACCAACTGAAACAGCTTCGCCAGCAGCAGTGTCAAATGACAAGTTAGCTTTAAGTTTATCATAGATGTTATATGGATTAGCCGTTCCGTTAGGAAGAGTTTTGTATTCTTCTTTAGTATACCAATCCAATACTCTAGATTTGATGATAGGCACATTGTAAAGCGTTCCAACGAATCCGTCAGAAGAACTCATACCAGCACCTTGTCTCTTGAAGTGTCTGTTCGTCATCAAGTTTACAGCTCCTACAGAGTCAATGATGATAGCAGTAGGTCTGCGTCCATCAGTGTTGTTAGCCATAGTAGTGTCTAAGTGAGCGAACAACTCTTGCATTCTGCCTTCAAACAAGTTCATGTTACCAGCAGAAGTCCATCCAGCCAAGTTGAATGTTTGGTCATCAGTGATGGAAGTTATATAAGGCAAGTATGGTTCAACCAATGTTCTCATTATGTTAGTATCTAAAGATCTAACATAGAAGTTCATAAGTTGAGCAACCGTGTTTTGAGCATAAGAAGAAGCTACGCCAATAGGTTTGTTGTAAGCGTATTCTTTGTTCATATGAACTATATCTTCAAGGTTTTGTCTCAAAGTGAATTGGTGTGCCATAGAGTTCAATTCAAGCATTTCGTTTCCACTGTAAAGCGTAGGAACATATGCTTGCGTATCATCTTTCGTGCTGTCATAAGAAGCAGTAAATCTTATAGCGTCTACATTGTTAAGAGCAGTTGCGCCTTCTACTTTGATTTTACCTTTAGCATAATCAATAGATATAGAAGTAGCTCCGCCAACCGTAGTATACAATTTACCTTTTTGGTATCCGTCAGGTCTGTCGAATCCAACAGGTATGTATTCGTCTTTACCAGTTTCTTTGATTTCCATTTTTACAGAGTTGATTCTGATAGGAATAGCAAAGTCAACATCTTGTAAAGTTGCTCCAGTGATGTCTTTAACATGGTTAGCTATTTGAGCACCAGTTAATTGAGCAGCTGGATATGGGGAAGTTCTAGGGTCGAACACTATATCGTCTTTGTGATAAACACCAAAGTCGTTATAAGCTCTTAATTGTTGTATAGGGTAAACCGTTTTAGGGCTAGTCATACCTTCCAATTTAGCTATGTAGCTCATAGCATAAGATTGGTAGTAAGAACCCAATATCAAAGTGGATATGTTCGTAGAGTTTACGCCACCCAAGTCATTAGAGAAGTTTACTCCCATTCCTTGTTTAGCAGCAGCTTCTGCTACTTGTCCACCTATCATTGAAAAAGGGTCTGCAAATTTATTGCTTCCACTAAAAGTTTCTAAAACGCTTAATCTGTCGCACCAGTTGTTCAACGCTTTCATCATAGCGTTTTTCGTGCTTGCCAAACCTTCGTTGTTAAGGTTTGAGAAACATCTGAACTTTGCAGCAGTATCAAATGCGTTTGAAAATTGATTTAATCTTTGTTGTGTAGTTATCATTTTTCTACTCCTTATCTCATATCTTTAACCATAGCAGCAGTGTTCAAGAAAGATTTAACGCTTTCTATGGCATTGTCATCAGTATTGCTAAAGTTAGCCATTGCTAAAGAAGGCAATACTGTTTCAGGTGCGCCAGGACGAATGTTTGAGAAATTAGCGTTGATGTCAGGATTGTATCCTAAAGCAGCATAGCTAAAGTTTTGTCCAGGTGCTATGTTAGGCAATTGTGTGCTATCAGGAGTATTGCTAATCTGATAACTTTGAGCCACTTGTGAATTTATTCTGTCAGCTATTTCGCTTGGGAATTTGAACATGTTGTTAGGGTCATTGTTCGTTAAAGCAGTTTCGCCTTCGTCTTGGTCGTGAACTAAAGCAGTTCTCAAGAAGTTTTCACCAGCTTCGATTCTTCTAGCTTCTTCTTCGCCAGCTTCTTCTAAAGCAGCTATTGCTTGTTGAGCGGCAGCTCCTTCTTCAACGCCTGCTTTTACAGCAAGTTCGCCTATTACTTCAGAGAAGTAAGCAGCTACTGCTTGAGCAGTTTCGTTTTGAGCGTCAGCTTTCACTTCAACTACTTCTTTAATAACTTCTTTGTCTCCGTCCGTAGCTTCTGCTATGATGTCAGCGATTTCATCTGCGCCTTCTTCAGCTATAGCTGCGTCGTCTACATATTTAACTATTTTTATAGCTTCTACAGTATCTTTGTTAGTGTCAGATTCGTCACCAGAAATGGTTTCTTCAGAGAACATAGCTAAAAAGCCAGAGTATCCATTAGATTCCCATTTGTCTACAGTGTCGGCTATAGAAGTCCACATTCTTTCTCTCCAAACTTGAGAGAAATATTCTTGTTTTTCTTCGTCGCTTAATCCAGCTTGGTCGCCTTCAGCGTCGGTTTCTACTTTTGTATCAGCAGCATCTTTTATTATTTTTGCATCAACATCCGTAGCGGCTGCTATTTCATTGATTGCAGTATTATCTTCTAATGCTTCGTCTTTCAATATTGCAACTAAATCGCCTACTTTCTCACCTTCGTTTTCAAGTAAAGCTTGTGTTGTTTCATTGGAGCCTTCATCATCGAAGTTAGCTGCGCTGATGTAATTAAATTTGTCCTCAGGAGTAAGTCCTGATGTGCTTATCATTCTTATCATTGTTAATCTCCAAATAAAATTTTTATAATATATCAGCAAGCAAATTACTTTTAATTCCTTGATACTCTGATGGACTTAAAGCACCATTACTGAAATATTGTTTTGCAACCAAGAGATTTTCTATAGTGTCTCTTGAAACACCGTTCGGACGTCCTAAAGCAAAATACACTACGCTTAGGTCCTCATCACTAATATTAGAATCCAACATCTCTACTACGCTAAAGCTTATTAATTTCCTCTTCTGAGCTTGCGATAGATTAGATACTTTTATTACCTTACTGAAATTCACGCCGGTTAATTTACTCGCTTCGGCACTTGAAATTACCTTAGGTTTTGGGAATCTATTATTATCCGCCTGTTGTCCTGCAGGTGGAGGAGGTGGTATATCTTCAGGGGGTGGTGGTATATCGCCTTGTTGTTGGTCGCCGCCCTCTGGTGGTGGCGGAACATCCCCACCTTCTTCTGGTGGTGGAGCATCGGCTGGTGGCATATCACCTTCTGCAGGTGGCTCGCCATTTTGTTCGTCTGGATTACCAGGAACAACACCCCTTTCTTGCAATTTTTCTACAAATTTATCTAAAAGTTTATCATCGTTTACAATCTTATTGGCTACCGTTTCAGTATCAGCATCGGTTATCGTTCTGCGTGAAATGTCTACATTCTCTTCTTTGTCATCAAAGTTAGACATGTAAGCACGCATATGTTCAGGTAGGTCACTGAAATTATTTACGTTTTGGTCGTTCATTATTTTAGCCAATTTCTCTTTACCTTTCTCATCTAACGAATTATTAGCCAACGCCTTAATCAATTCGTCAGTCTCTTTATAACCGTAGAATTCATCCGTATACTCTTCTTTATCTTTAGCATTATACGGAAAACTCCTTATCCAAATATTATAGTCTTTTACACCATCAGAACCGGCATCTAACCACTCTTCTATGGTGCGATAATTAGTGCTTTCTATATTGTTGGCATCGTAGTTTTGTAACACTGCTTTAACCCCCTCTTTGCTTACTAAGGTGGTATTAGAACGGTTTTCTATAAACTTCCAAATCTCACCAAATAAATCTTTTAATACAGAGTCTAAATCCTTTTGACTCGTTCTATCAAAAACGCCATTCATGGATTTGCGTTTCTTCTTAATCATTTCTAATTTGCGGTCTGCTTTAGCAACAACACCAGGATTCTTAACAAACTTGCTCAATCTCAATCCAATGGATAACATTACCCTCTTCTCAGAGTTGAATGCTTTACTTATCCAGTTGTAAATAGGATCGTTTATGAACGCAAAGTAAATATCTTTGTGCTGTTCTATATATTCAGTAGGTTTACCTTTAACCTCTCTGATTAACTCTTCTATACGACGAGATAATCTTCTGAAAGGCGGATATTTCGCTTCGATTATCATTTGTTTAAGCAAAGCAAAATGTTGTGGATTGATAGCCATCTCTTTAGAGAAATGTTCCATCTTTATCTCTTTATGTTCTAAAGACTTTTTATCAAAAAGATAATTATCAAATCTCGTAATAGTGCCAAAGTAGTCTTTAACATTATTAATAGCTTTAAAGCCTTCCAATGAGAAAGGTATTTGCCATACTTTATTTTGCGGTATCTTACAATCTAAAATTCGTGAGTTGCAACTAAAGTTAACTATTTCAGGTTGTCCTGTTCCACCTAAAATACTTGTTCCAATAGAGTTATATAATTCACCCTCGTCTTCACTAAAGTTCTTCTCTATGATACCAGTTCCCATAAAGGCCGGGTCCATAGTGAAGTCAACGCCTAACAATTTAGTTATGTAATACGCATCTGTTTTCAAAGGGTCACAATGAGTCGACATACTTACGCCAACGTTGATACCTTGTTCTAACATACTGCGAACTAAAGCGCCACCTTCAGGTTTATCTATCAACTTTAAAGATAAATGAACTTCGTTGCCAACTATCTCTTCTTCTACGATATAGTTAGCAAGTTGAGGATGTGAAGCTATATTATCCGAATACGGAATCGTCTTATTTAATTTATCGTAATATCTTCCAGCGTGTGTAAATAATCCAAGCAATTTACCTTCCCGTAAGTCTTTTCTAAATTCAGGGTTGTTATGAACGTTAACCTCGAAAGACTCGCGGTTCATAGGTTTCTTAGTTCCTTTAGTAGGAAGCGAAAAATTCACGCACACTATTTTGAGGTCGTAATTACTCAAAGTGTATACTCCTTGGTAAAGAATATGTATAATATTATAGTTTTATTTTGAGCGAGAAATTAACGCTTTTAGGCTTAATTGATATACATCACCCATATAATCTTCAGGTGCTTCAACAACACTATAAATATATTCCGTGTTGTCATAACTAAATATAACCTTGTCGTTCTTCTTATATGTGATTTCTTTGACTGCAGGAAGTAATATCTGCATATTAGGGTCGAATTTGTAAATAGATGTGGTTTGATTTGTCTTTAATATGTTACAGTATAATTTGTAATATGAATAGTCCTCATTTATCTCTACTCGTGTTAGTCCCGTTAGAGAGTCCAAATATTCAGTGATACCAGCTTGAGGCTCTATGTTAACAGAATCAGGATATAGCTCTTTTAATACATCTTTAGAAGATTTGATAGTCTTTCTTTCGTTCAAAAACTTACGCAAACTTTCACCATCTTCCCAAGTAGTAATTGCTGGGTTCTTTTCGGTAGTTGTGCCGTCTTCTAAAGTTACTGCGGATGTCTTTTTAAGAGAACAGTATACTATTGGCCTACCAGTCATTATAGAATGATAATGCACCGCCCTCTTTCCAATATTCTTGCTGTATTCTATATATCTATCTAATAAATTCTGTGCCATATTGCATCCTTTCAGTTGTTCGGAAATTCCGAACAACTGGGTTATTTATATAAATTCTTTTTTATCATAATCTTAAATACATTATATATTTAAACGGTTTTTGCGTCTATCTTTGTAGTATGCCCAGCGTTGTTCCATGATACCGATTATGTCTTTGAAAAATTCTTTGAAGTCGCCTTCTTTTGTCTTGTGATGATGCGTGTCTCTACATAACACATACATTCTGTAAAACAAAGGAAACTTATCCATGATATACATTTTGATTGCTTCATCAGTAGCCTTCTCCATTATCCTCGTTCCAAATTTATCATCCATCGTTACATTCTTAACGCCCATAATGGCATGTCCTGTCTCATGTGCTAATATACACATCTCACCAAATTTACCCTTCTTCTTATCAAACGAGCTCATCTTAATAATCTTAATTATATTACCAGCGTGCACACCGTATTGTAAAGGGCCATCTTGGTTGTTTAATATTAACTGTAACGCTACAGGTGGAACATAGGATATTTCGTATCGTCTACCGTTCTTGCGTCCGATCTTTGAAAGTAATTCGTAACAGTATCTCTCTACTGCTTCTAATTCTTCTAATGTGATTTGTTCTAATAGATTTGATAGTTCTTCTTGGTGTTTAGGTTCTGAAACTCCATCAGCAAAATTGATAAGCATACGCACCTCACACAGGTTTTCTTAAAGAGAATTGCTTACTACTCTTGCCTTGATAGTTAGCAACCTTATTCTTCGTTTCTGCTTTAACATTTTGTATCTTGAAGTTCAAGTCTGTTATCTTTTGTTTCTGCTCTGCTAACTGTTGCATCGGCATATCAGAAGCATTGCGTCCAAGGTTCTTAGATATTTCTGCTTTCTTTTGTGTTAGTTTATTTATCTCGTTAACTTCTTTGGCATGTTGCTCTTTCGCATAGTTAGCTTTGTTAATTTCTATCTGTTGTTGCTTTCGTTGCTCTTGCTTTTGTCTTTCTAATTGCGCTTGACGATTTTTAGCGTCCTGCTGTTTATTCTGTATGCTGTTTTGATTCTGCATACTGTTAGCGTCCTTTGGGTCAGGTAATCCTTGTTGTGTAGTATCTATGTTCTGTCCGTCTATTTGTATGTTCTGGGGTAAGGACGTCGATTGCGGATTAGCAAAGTGCATTGCTCCTAATCTTCTTAATCTCGTGCGTTTAATCTTGTCGTAGATATATTTAACGTATGATTCGTATGTTATACATCTATCTATAAATTCAGTAGCAGTTAAATTAGTGCCAACGAGGTTTCTATATTCGTTATATAAATCTTGGTATTGGTCTAATTCTTTTTGTATTCCACCTAAACTTGAGAATGTAACAAGTTTCTTTTGGTAGAAGTTAACTATTGCATCTTCAACATATTCAATAAAGTTCGGATAATAATAACATTCAAGTAAGAAATCATTTACAGGTATAGGTTCGTCACAGATATTGAGGATATAGAAGTTGTATAGCTCTTTCCAGTCTTCAACATCTTTATTTGCTTTCTCTTCTAGTTCTTCAACAAGCGAGAAACATTGTCCTATGTATGCAAGAT
>CAYRYT010000054.1:0-10925 GCA_964428625.1 uncultured Oscillospiraceae bacterium
CTTATCCATGCGATTATGCATATACTTAATAGGATATAAAATAATATCATTTATCACCTTTGAGCTTTAGCTCTGATTTAGCTTTAGCTTGGACCTTATGTGTTTTCTTATTAGAATTCACATTATCGTTTTCTATAGCCACCATCATAGCGCCGAAGCTAATAGCAGTTAATAATAATATACTAAAAAATAGGATAATGGTGTTCTCTATCATAGCCACTCCTTTAATTTTAAGTGAATTATTTTAATACTTTATCTATATTATCTTGTGTAACCCATGGATAAATAGTTTTTATTTTCTTCACAGGGCAAAGTATCTGCTTGCCATCATTTCTACAGTATAAGTATTCCAATCCGCGCTTCCACGAGCCGTCTAAGGGTTTTCGTCCAATATGTATCCATTCACCGCCATTCGGGTTCGATTCGTAAATCACTTGGGCAAGTATATCATAGTTTATTTTCAACTTTTTATCAAATAACGCAGTGAATACGGCATTCTTCACAGACAAGCTTTTATATACAGTATCGGCTGCAAGTCCCATAGGGTGATGCGAAGTCTTGGATGCGTTAGCCAACGATGCGTTATGTGTTCCTGACCTTAATGCGCAAGATAACTGCAAGCCCTTTTGCAAGCCTTTTTCCATGATGAATGCACGGATGGGTTCTAATACCTCGTTTGCTAGTAAGGCAAGGTTGTTCTGCACATCTTTAGCGTTGCGATACCATTCGTAGTTCGCAATTACATTAGCCTCGCTTTTTGAAGAGATTAACTCTTTCAAGGTGAAGTGCGGGCTGATTTTTAAGTTAGGTATGTCTTTCAAAGTCATTCGTTACTTCCTTTTGTTCCAATTATATTGTAAATATTTTAGTATTTCATATAATATTATGTATGAAGAATTCTCCATTAGATAAAAAGGTTTTAAATAATAAAATATTGCTCAAAGATATTCTCAACGCCTTCAAGCAGAAGAAAAAGAAAGATAAACCAATGCTTGAAAGTCTAAACAAGTCCACGCAATCAAAATTGACTTCTTCGTTAACACAGAAGCTCAAACCTCGTAAAGATAAGTTCGAGTCCAACAAAGATAAAGTTAAGCGTAACAAGAAGTTAAGTCTACAAGCCAAACGTAGACCGCAAGGCTTCAAAGTTAAAGAGCCAAAGACTAACCACATAGATAGAGATACTGGTAAATATAATACGCTTAAAGCACTCAATGTTAATTTTGATTTCCAAATATCACCAGATGACCCACGAGTAATTTTATTAGATGATGAGGATGAGTGGCGGAGACTTTTTAAATATTATCGTAATGACGAATATGCAAATTTTAACAATGGACTGTTTAAGTATTTCCCATCTAAAATGATAGAATATCTAGGTGTTCGATTCTATAAACTTAATTATAATAATAATCAAAGAGCTATTATCCCTATTTATTATACCTTATGGAGTCCAGAGAATCCTGATATGCTAGCTAGTTTAAGTTATAGTTGTGATTTTATTAACGATAAAGTTGAAAACTTAAAAATAGATGGAATATATATTAGTAGTGCTTTAATGGTGCAATCTGATAGGGTTATAGATTATGTTATTGCACATGAGTTAGCTCATGCTAAAAGGTTTTTAGAAAACAGAGTGAGAGTCAAAGATAATAAACTTGACACACAACACGAAGAGTATTGGACAGATCGAGAGATAAAAAAGATGCTACCACTAATTAATCCAAAGTATAATAAAACAAGCGAAAGAGCAAAAACTATATTTTGGGGACATAGGAATGATAAAAAACGATCTGAAATAACTGGTAAATACACTAAGTTTGGACGGTTCTTAGATAAACTACTTCCATTTCATAATCATCAAACAACAAACCAAATTTGTTTCCATTGATATTGCTTTTTGCTAAACTTTTTGTCAATTAGTTTAAGTATCTTGATTTGTAATGGTTTATGAAGTTTTAATTCTAAATCGTCATTATAATATTGATTATATCTGAAAAGTTTTTTATTGCCTTTATACATTTTTTTGTGTTGTTTTTCAATTCTACGATTTTCCGTTCTACTACCACCCATTGTTGTATACCAATCTACAAGAGACATAACATTATCCACGAAACATTTAGCCGGGCAGTAGATATTATTTTGTGTGATAACGAAGGAGGCTATTTTATGTTTAGGTCTGAATATAAATATCCTATTTTTATATCTATACCACTTCGACTCTAATGGTAGATTTAACAAGTCGAGAACTTCACCTATACCATTAACTTCACAAAATCCTCTACGTCTACTATAAATATTCTTAAGTTTGTTATAACTATTTATAGTAAAGTAATACCATATCATTGTTAATTTTAACAATCTATTCTCCTTCTATACATGTTTTATTTTTTTTTTTTTTTTTTTATGTTATAATATCATAAAAAATATAAGGACGCAATATGACTAAGAAACAGATACGTTTATTAAGGGCACTCAACTTCTCTATATTAGATTTCTTCATGCGGAAGAAACCAGAAGTGACACCAGAGATTAAACAACCTACTCGCACTAAGAAAGTAACCTACAAGGGTATAAAGTGGGACAACGTTAAGCCACTACAAGATACATCATCATTTAAGCAAGTAGAAAAGCTACTCGGCGTTAAATTACCCAAAGAATTGCAAAACTTAATCATTAACTGTAACGGCGGTGAACCAACTCCAGCTATTTTTGATACCAAAAGAACTATGGGGCATGTATTTCAAGCTTTATTCTCCTACAACCCTAACGATGCAATGAATATCTTTTCTGTTATAGAGAATGACAATTTCTACAAAAAGAACAAGATTATACCAATAGGTGATTCTGCTAACGGGGATACTATCTGTATCAATAGAAAAGGCGAGGTGTTCCGTCTTGACCACGAGATTATGAAATACGATGACAAAGACATAATTGCTCCTAGTATAGATTTATTGTTAGAAGACGCTGGTTTATATGACTCTGACGATTACATTAAACACTACAAAAAGTATCTCACAATGTGCTATGACAGTATAAGTTTTACTATGATGCCGTATATGGGCGAATATGAGCTAATGGTCCCACCGCATAGCAATACAGACAAATACGGTAGTTGGCTTAGAGCATTATACAATCGCTTAAGAGACATAATGAATATTTTGCCAAGGACTTTTGATAGATGCAACAACAACTCCTATAAAAATGCGCAACGTTGGTATAAAGAACACATGAATACTTTTAAGTTGCCACCTGATGCTGATGTTAATATGTATAAGCCTCACATATCATTCAGCTTGGAAGATGAATTATTTATTGTAATTACGTATTACATTGCAGATACAGCAGGTAAGGGCGCAACCAAACGTTCTTTCAAATACGACCTTGAGGGCAACCTAACAGACGAAACGGTTGAGACTAAAAAACAACCAAAGTAGATTTGTTTTTTTTTTTTTGTGTTATAATACTCCTACTTTACTGATGCAAAAAGGATACGATTATGACTAGAAAACAAATAAGACTTTTGAAAGCTTTGAATTTCTCGATACCAGAATCGAAAGGATTGATCTGTCCAGAATTATTAAATTATAATTATGATTTCGACACTAATAAAACTAGAAATTATGAACAATTTATAAAAGATAAAAAAGGTATTTGTTATGATTTTGTGAATTATATTTATTATAAATTAAATAAAAAACCAAAATGCTACTTCATTTATGGGAACAAAACTAATGATACACATACTTTTTGTATTTATAATGGTATTTGGATAGAATATGCATGGCAAAATCATAAAGGTGAAAGAAAATCAAATGTAAATGATATCGCTTTATTATTTGCTAAAGAACATAATAAAAATGATACCAATTTATTTTTAGTAGAGTATAAACCCGATAACAAAATTCAAACGATAAATGAATTTTGTGAAAATAAATTTAAATACAAAGACGATAAACTTATTGATGTGAACTCTTTGAACTTCTCTATACTTGATTTCTTTAAGCGCAAAAAGAAAGAAGATAACAAGAAACCTGTAGATGATGAATTAGATGAAGAGAGCCCAACATCTAGCGAGGAAGTAAGATGGTTCTTGGAAGATATACGTTCTATTATTCAAGATAAATGCAAAATAAAAAACATTCATATTTATACTGACCCTTACGTCGATATAGATAAACTAGCAAAGATATATACCAAATATTATGACACAATATTAAAGCAAGCTCCTGCACTGTATAAACAACACGAACGATGGTGGAAGAAAATGTTACCGAAATGTAGAGAAATGCATGCGGAAAGATTCGGTGTTCACAAAGATCAAGTTTTACCATGGGGCGGGATAAATATAGGTATAACTTTACTTAACAATAACATAGGTATTTCATTTGAACATTCAACCTTTGATAATACAGATGAAGATCAGGGTTTATTTTTTACAACTAGATTTGACGGTAATGGTAAATTAGTTAATCAGGAAGTGGAAATATAGACAGTTCGGATTAATTATTCGTCGTAAATATCCATTTTCTTATTGTAGGCATCTAATACGATAGCTACCACGAACTCTGTGTTTTTGTCATAGCATTCGATAGCGCAACCGTAAGGGCATTGTTTGTTTAGTTTCATACCGAATTTGAATAATATCTTTTGCACTCGTTTCTTCAAATCGGGGCGAAGGCTCTTAAATACAGATGGTATTTGTCGTATGTATTCTTCTATGATTTGTGAATCCACATGGTCTTTATTATATTCTACTCTAAATTGATAATTTTTAGAGAGGAGTGAAAGAGCAATCTTCTGTTCAATGATGTTCTTCTTATAGTCTTTATCTAGTATACCAGAGAAGTTCATTTCTTTATTCTTCTTAACTTGTTCTTTAACCTTCTCTTTCATTTCTTTCGGGGCGATGGCGTCGAGGTCTCTTACTAGAGCTTTGATAGTAGGTTCTATCTTGTGCCACATATCTAATATCTCATCGGCATCGTGGAAGATAGTAGTATGATAAACCTTGAACCACTGGTCGAAGGTGAACTTGTGTTTCATTTGTAGTTTAGCGAGTTGCGGGTCTGTCAATCTGATATTAAAGAACTTATACAAGAAGGAGACATGTCTATCTACTCTGGTCTTTAATTTCTCGATTGTTATCGGGGCTGTTTTCGTGTGTCCGAGACTTAGCAATCCGAAGCCTATTCCGAACATCATTGTCAGTCCTGCAACGTTCCACAACACGTCTCGTAGTCCGAAGCCGTATTTCTGGTAGGTGTTAGGTTGCACATATCCCATAGAGGTGAGGGATTTCATTAGCCCGTGCATTCCGCCACGAGAGCGGTTAATCTTCTCGATTTGCGCATTTAGTTTATCAATGTTGATACTAAAGTTCATCGCCTTGAGTAGTCGTAAGTGTTTTTGTAACATCTTAATATTTTAGACAATTTGTCGATAATAGAATCAGATTTATATTTTTTATTTATTACCTACGCACTTGAGAGTTGAGTAACTGCGAGGAATTAAATATGCTCTTCAAGCAGACTGAGCCCCACACATATCTGCAAGTCACGGTTGAGCTTCGTCCTATGCTTATGCTGTATTGGTAAAGTGTTGAAGTGGTGCGACACCAGTTGCCTATGATTCCAATAACCTAGCTCGCCATTGAAATAATCATACAACGTGTATCCGTTATCGTAATACTTGAGTATATTATCTAATGGATTTGTAGCCGACTCCATATGATTATTGCCTGTTGCAATGATGTTTAATAACTTGAGAAGGAACAAATGATAGTCCTGTGCCCTTATTGTTAGCATACTTAAGTCTTTGGAGAACAGTAAGCGTTCCCGTTCTATCTTCAGTATCGCATTGTCTTGTAAAGTGTTCTGTTCTGATAGCATACCTAATTATCGACATTTTTTAGCCGATCTCAAGTGATAGATTGATCTCGTCAACATCGGTGTATGATTCAAACGATGCCCCGTAAGAGATTCGCACGCCTATCTCGGACTGGGATAGCGCCTTGAACTCGTCCATCTCGATATACACCTCTACGCGGAACATCTCTTCAAATATATCCTTCGTCTTCTTGATAGCGCGCTGTATAGACTTGAACGTGGTCTCGCCTTCCGCATAGATCATCTTTAACAGTATCGGCTCTATCATACAGTATCGCAAGTCTTTCAACACGCCGTGCGTATAGCCTCTCAACCTGAAGCCTGTGATAATAGAGTCGTCATTGACATAATTGACACCTGTCTTGTTGTAGTGATACGGCGTGGCATGCGTTGCATCTGGGACTATGTCTACAACCCTGCCCTGACTGGACAACAGGTAGATTAGCAACTCTGAACATGCGTAATCGACATCGGACACTGTGATCGTCTGGTTAGAGAAGTAAGCCAAGTTAGTAGGCTCATCTGTGATCGGTATGCCTCTGAACGTGAATATACCCAAGCAGTGCAAGTCTTTGAACTTGTTATACAGCGCCTTCTGATACCGCAAGCTATCAAAGTCGCTATCGTAATAGATATGGAATGCTGAAGTATCGTTAGACATATTATTTATCGCAGAGACGAACATAAACACTTCGTCCTTGAGTATCTTCTTCTGGTAGAACTCGTCATTCTCGTTGCCGAACTTGGTGAGATACAGGTATCCTTCTGGCAGTCTAAAGTCGTCGGCGTAAGTAGTAACCGTAACGAGCGTGGACTGCGAGAGCGACTCGATAAGGGACGGTGCGTGCTCGTTGTATATCATAGCCTGCGAGGTTGAGCCGATATGTGTCTCGGACAAGATGGACTTATCATTATGCATTAGTCCGACAACCACCTTATACATATAGTCTTTAATCTCTGTGACCTGCACGGAGATCTCGTTGTTATCCGTAGCCCATTGCGATTGTATGTCGAGGACTTTAGTGTTGCTCTGTGTCAACGCTGCCACGTATGACATATACCACTCTTCCATCGTCATCGTGATATTCTCTGTATGGTTGCCGATATTAATAAAGCCCAAGTTCGTAGCGATATAGAAGTCGAGGGTGCTATTACCGTAGAAGCACTCGAATCCCAAAGTCGACTTATTGATTAGCTCCTTGAACCGTTGCGACTTACTCACGTCCTTCATACTGATGCCATACCCTTCCGCAAAGTGTATATACTGCAAGCTTATACCCAAGTAGTCCTGTATAAAATAGTATTCGCCCGTGTTACCAGCGCTGTCGACATAGCCGTCTATCTCTTCCTGCGTCCTGTCGTGAAACCATATGAGCGTATTCGACGATGCGTCTGATGCAGCTCTGGGCTCGAGGATGAACCAATCGCCCGCCTGTGCTTTACTGATGTCGACATGTATCACCGAGTTAGCAAAGTTAGTTAGTTCGAAAGCGGAGTCGGTGATGTCGTTAGTTATCGGCGTGGTCACGATTCTATCTTTCAGGTTATAGACACGAGTGCCGATTGGTCCGTCTGCCTTATAGACGTTCTGCATGTAGATATGGTATCCGCCCCCGAGTATCGTCTTGGCCACCTTCAGGGTGTGGTGCGGTTCGTTATCGGGGAAGTATTGTATTAGCTCTTCCAGTGTATGTATCGTTTGGAATTGCCCCTGCGGTATTCTGTTGGATCTGGACAGTATATTCATGCAGATTCGTGGGCGTTCCGAATAGGTGATTATCGGTTGCGATATGGTATAATTACTCGTTATCTTGTATGGTATTGCCATCGTCACTCCAAATGCTGATATTATCTAGCAGGTCATCGATAGGCTCTATGGCCTTCTCATAGTTGTCGCGGTATGCTTCGGCGTCAATCTCGAATATGTCAAACAGCTTCGCCTTCTTGTTCTTCGTGAGATCGTCTCGGTCTTTACGCATCTTAACCACATACTCGCTCAAGTATCGCCTCTGATCAGTGGACATCTTCGCCTTCCGCATGAACGACTTGTATATCTGGCTAACGTTATTCACCTGCAGTATCTTTTCCGCCGTGAACTCTTTCCAGTATTCCTTCATCGCCTGCGTCACCCGCTTGTCTTTCATATAGTCGTCTGTATACCTCTGTTCGATGGATGTGGTGTCGCCATTTAGCAACTCTAACGCCCGCAAGAACTGTATATTCGTCTTCTGGTTAATCTTATCGAGCTCGGCCAACTTTGGTTGTCCTATGGAGATCTTCTCGTCCAGCACCAAGTAGTCCCGATACTGCACGCCTATTCCCGCATCCAACAGGTAATACAGCTGTATGGCTTTATACACCCTGTTCGGCTCATTAGAGATGATATCACGTATACGTCTGATGAGAATATTGGCGCTGTCGTTCTTGATCCGTTGCATATCGGCGTCCACCATCATCCGCGAGTCTTCTATCTGTTCTAGCAGTCTGTTCTTTCCTTCCGCATAGTTCATCCGTTGCCATTTTATCTCCGCCTGTGCGGCATGGGCGTTGTGCCGACTCAATATCTGCATCACGATAGGTTTGATAGCGGCGGGGCCCCCTTTACGCCGCTCCTCGTTGGTGAGCTCCTCCATGTCGTCGTTCCACTTGAGGCATTCCATGTCCTTCTCTAATTGCTTGTCTATCTGTCCGAGTATCATTATATATCCTTACGCGGGATGTTAACCTTCTCGATGTATTTGCCCACCAGCGCAGGGTCGAACCACTCGTAGCCTCTGAAATACGTCACTGCGCCCGATGTTGCGTTCTCGTCGTCATGGTCGCCCGTGGCTACTACTACCATACTCCTCGCAGCCGTCAAGAACCGTGCTGCGTAATGCGTAGGGCTCACACCAGTGTTCATCTTGTAGTATCTGTTATACGTCATATCGAACCACGAGTCCGCCTCAATGACGAAATAGTTGTTGACGTGTATTCGCAAGTCGTTGTAAGGCATCGTAGTCATATTCGGGAACGACTTAGTCGACTTAGGATAGATAAACATCCTGCAGTTATAGTTAACCTCGTCGTCAACCTTAATCCACGCCACAGTCAACGCATTAGAATACATGATGTTATTGCCGAACTTATCCTTGAGCACTTCCATATGCGAGCGGGAAACCTCGTAAGTCGCAGCAATCGCAGCTATCTTATCTTCAGACACCACGGGCTCGCCGTCAGCGTTCTTCTTATACTGCACGTAGTTGTAAGCGTCCCAGTTGAAGCAGTCGCCCACGTCCTCGCTCATCACCGCCCCGTAGTTGTATACCCGCTGTCCGTCCACTTCCGTCCTGTTCGAGTAGCGGGAGAAGACGCCACCCCAACAGTGCTGCCCTTGATTGTTATAGTTGTTAATCAATACAATATCGCCCAAATCGGAGAACTCGAATTGCGTGACCTTGAGTGTCTCACCCAGCTTATTCTTAAATAGGTCTCGTATGACATTCATCTTATCGCCCTCGACATAGATGTTGAAATACACCTTGATGTCTGGGAAATACCATCTGGTCGACCGTTGCTCTGGTATGATGGTGATATTGTTATACTGCACGTATGCGCTACCGTTCCACCTGTAATACTTGATACCCGTGTCTGTAGCCTTCCGCACATACGACCACGAGAATACTACTGCATTCACTGACGTGCCGGTCGGGTTAGAGATTGTGATGTCCGCATTGCTTGTAATATTCTGTTCCGCCTCCCAATCGAACGACTCCTGTTGCGTGAAGTCGCATGTGATAGTATGTAGCACCCTACCATTCTGCGAGATAGTGATAGTCCTCGTAGTGCCAGAGCCAGCCTGTTGCACGTATGTTGCGTTAGGCGTGTCGTTAGAGAACACGTTTTCTATCTCGATCATAAGTTGCGACGCCTCAGTCGGCGTGTATTCTATCGTCTTCTGTAAGGTCGGCGTCTCTGGAAACTCCTTGTCATACTCCCCAGGAGGCGTGAAGTCTAAAGGTTCAGTCTTAAGAACTCTATTATCGGCATACTTAAGTATAATACTGCGTGAGAAGTTAGGGTCTTTCAATGCCTCACCCTCGCCGACAGCAGCTCGCTCATCGCCCCACTGCAAGCCCGTCAACGTGATAGTTACTGGCTTGTTGGCCTCCACCACATCTATCGAGGCGGTGTAGGTGGATGCGCCCTCCTGTGATGTCTTGTTAGAGTTTAGCGGCACGATTACTCTATCGTCGATCATCGTGATACCGCTGAAGGATATATGATACTTCTGGTTAAGCCTTGGCGGCGTGAACGATGATCCAAGTCCAGAATATGCTTCTTCTGTGATAGTCTCGTCGGTGTTGAGGACTTTATATATATCGCCCTGTATGATGTTATATTTCGGTTGCGTCTCTACAAACTGGTTCTTCTCGAACTTGTAAAACTTGTCCTCTTTCTGCACGTAGAACAGTCCTTGTTGCTCCAAGTATTGATAGTGTAGCTCCAAAGTGTAAGGTTGCCACGCTGCGCCATCGAAGTAGTAGAAGTCCGTGCCCACCTTGGCTACAGTATTCTGCTCTGGTAGTTCGGTCTCGTCGTATACCTTCGGCGTGAACGTGGATGCGAATGCCACCCATACAGCCTCTATATTAACATCGTTAGGCGTGATAGTAACCTCACCCGCCCAATTCTCTATGTCTATAAATACTTGGTTATAATAGTCGGTGAACTCTATCTCTTCTTCTTTCGTCTGCCCGCCACATGTGAGCGTGAGTTTAGGTGCTAATACTTTATCAGGATCGTTCTCGTCAATCTTCATGGTCACAGTGATCTCTGCCATATATTGTTGCCCTGCCGCCACAGTGAACTTGAAGTCGTCCGTAACGTTGATGATCTCCATCACAGGCTGCTGAACATTACCGTCCTTGATCTTGACATACTTAACAGTATTAGTAGTAGTGCCACCACCCATACTACCATCTGGATTGACTATACCGCCATCTGGGTTACCGTCTGTGCCATCTTCAGTATTCTGCCCGATTTGGAACACGT
>CAYRYT010000055.1:0-10836 GCA_964428625.1 uncultured Oscillospiraceae bacterium
ATGTGGAGTTCACCTTCGGCGGCGGCGAGGCCAATGTGGCCGTGTCCCTGGCCAACTATGGCATGGATGCTGCTTTCGTCTCCAAGCTGCCCACCCACTCCATCGGCCAGGCCGCTGTCAACTCCCTGCGCCGCTACGGCGTTGACACCTCCCTGATCACCCGGGGCGGCGACCGCGTGGGCATCTATTTCAACGAGAAGGGCGCTTCCCAGCGTGGCTCCGTCTGCGTCTACGACCGTGCCCACTCCGCCATTCAGGAGGCTTCCCCCGCCGACTTTGACTGGGACAAGATCTTCGACGGCGCTGACTGGTTCCACTTCACCGGCATCACCCCCGCTCTGGGCGAGAATGTGGTGGAAATCTGCCGGGAGGCCTGCAAGGCCGCGAAGGCTCACGGCTGCAAGATCTCCTGCGATCTGAACTACCGTGGCAAGCTGTGGACCCGTGACCAGGCCCGGGCCGCTATGACCGACCTGTGCCAGTATGTGGATGTGTGCATCTCCAACGAGGAGGATGCCAAGGATGTCTTCGGTATCGAGGCCGAGGCCACCGATATCTACGGTGGCAGCCTGAACCACGAGGGCTACAAGTCCGTCGCCAAGCAGCTGGCTGACAAGTTCGGTTTTGAGATGGTCGCCATCACCCTGCGTGAGAGCCACTCCGCCTTCGACAACGGCTGGTCCGCCATGCTGTACAATGTCGCCAAGGACGAGTACTGCTTCTCCAAGAAGTACAACCTGCACATCATCGACCGCGTCGGCGGTGGTGACTCCTTCGGCGGCGGCCTGATCTACTCCCTGCTGTCCGGCAAGGACACCCAGGCTGCTGTTGAGTTCGCCGTGGCTGCTTCCGCTCTGAAGCACTCCATCGAGGGCGACTACAACATGGTCACCGTGGCTGAGGTGGAGAAGCTGGCCGGTGGCGACGGTTCCGGCCGTATCCAGAGATAAGGAGGACCCTCCCATGGCTGATAACGAGATCCTGGAGGAGGAGTCCGGTATCCTGACCCTCACCGATGAGAATGGCCAGGACATCGACTTCGAATACCTGGACTGCATCGAGCACGATGGCAAGGAGTACCTGGTGCTCATGCCCGTGGATGAGGAGGAGCCCGAGATCGTGATCCTGGAGATCCAGCCCGTGGACGAGGAGAACGAGAACTATGTCCCCGTGGAGAGCGAGGAAGTTCTGGACGCCGTCTACGCCATCTTTAAGGAGAAGTTCAAGGATATCCTGACCTTCGCAGACTGATTTGAAACCATAAAGTTAACAGCCACAACAGATCAAACTGTTGTGGCTGTTCTTGTATATGCAATCACCTTATGCTCGTATATACTCAAGGGAACAAACGGGAATTGTATGATGGGAGAAAAAAATGGAATTTGATATTAATCGATTAAAATGGACAAGAGAACCTGCGGACTATGGAATAACTCCTGATAAAATTGAGATCGTCACAAAGCCACATACGGATTTATGGCAGAGAACCTATTATCACTTTAGAAATGATAACGCCCCTGTTTTGCAAATGGAAACCGATGAACAATATTTCTCTTTTATTGTGAAAACAGATTTCGAAAGCAAACACAGATTTGACCAGTGTGGAATCGTGATGTACCTGGACAGCGAAAACTGGTTGAAAGGTTCCATTGAATATGAAAACGAGAAATTTCAGCATCTGGGAAGTGTCGTGACCAATAATGGGTATTCTGATTGGGCCACGACAGAGATTGATGCCTCTATTAAATCTATGTGGTATCGATTTAGTCGCAGAGAAAATGATTACTGCATGGAATGCTCAGAAGATGGTATTACTTTTCAGCAAATGCGTATTTGTCATATGTGGAATGGCAATGGCGTAATCCGGTTTGGTATTTATGCGTGTAGTCCGGAAGATTCCTCATTTAAGGCAACATTCACAAATATGGAAATTACGGAATGTAAATGGATGGCACATGATGGCCAGCAGCCGGACAAGGTGTAACCATTCAGACTTCGCAAGTTGGAAAACACATAGGTAATTGAGTTTGTCCAACTGCAAGGGTGCGCTTCTGCACACCTGCTGCGTATACGGTGCAGCTTCCCTCCTGCCCCCACTGCAACCAGTCAAAAACCGACCTATGATCGTGGCAATCATAGGTCGGTTTTCCCTGTCTTACAGACGATGCCCAAAGGAAAAGGCTTTTTCAGTGCTTATCTTCCCTGTGCCCGCGGTGACGGAAGTGGAGTTCCTGATCCTTCATGCTCACCGTAGTCCGGGGCGGCACCGAAGCGGTGATAAAGGCGCTGGCACCGATGACACAGTCCCGGCCGATCACCGTATCGCCCCCCAAAATGGCGGCGTTGGCATAAATGGTCACATTGTCCTCAATGGTGGGGTGGCGCTTGGTGCCCTTCAGACTCTGGCCCCCACGGGTGGACAGGCCGCCCAGGGTCACACCCTGGTAGATCTTCACATTGTCCCCGATCACCGTGGTCTGGCCGATCACAATGCCCGTGCCATGGTCGATGAAGAAATAATCCCCAATGGTGGCGCCGGGGTGAATGTCGATTCCCGTCAGGCTGTGGGCGTGCTCCGTCATCATCCGGGGCAGCATGGGCACACCCAGACGGTACAGCTCATGGGCCAGGCGATAGACATTGATGGCGAAAAATCCGGGATAGGAAAATACGATCTCCTCCTTGCTGTAGGCTGCCGGGTCTCCGTCAAAGGCTGCCTGGAGATCGGTCTGGATCCGGGCCCGAACCCGGGGAATGGACTGGAAGAAGGCCACACTGACCTCCACCGCTTTATCCCGGGCCATCTCCGAAGCCAGCCCCTCCCCCCGGTACACCAGCTCCAGCTGGCGGCTGAGGTGGTACATTCCGTCCTCCATCAGCATGGACAGATTGTGTCGAGCGTTGTAAATATGGTAATGCTGATCCTGAAAAAAACCGGGAAATAAAATCCGCCGGAGCTTCTGGATCAGCTCCACCAGAACCTCCTGATCCGGCCGGATCCGGTCCATGGCATCAATATCCCGGCCGTGGCCGTAGTCCGCCAGGAGATCATCCACGATCCCCTCCATGCGCTGGCGCAGTGCTTCCATGTCAATCCTCCCCAAACAGTCCTGTAGACAAATAGCGTTCGCCCCCGTCGGGGCACAGGGCAACAATGGTCTTGCCCCGGTTCTCCCGGCGCTGGGCCAGGACTCCGGCGGCATAAAGGGCCGCCCCGGAGGAAATCCCCACCAGCACCCCGGCCCGCCGGCCCATCCGCCGGGCAGCGGCCATGGCATCCCCGTCGGAGACGGGAAGGATCTCGTCCAGAATGTTCCGATCCAGGATCTGGGGCAGGAAATTGGGGCCAATACCCTGGATGCCATGGGGGCCGGTCCGCCCCTGGCTCAGCAGCGGAGAGTCCTCCGGTTCCACCGCCACCACCTGAATATCAGGATTCTTCGCCTTCAGGTAGCGGCCGACACCGGTGATGGTGCCGCCGGTGCCCACACCGGCCACGAAAATATCCACCTTTCCCCCGGTATCCCGCCAGATTTCCGGGCCGGTGGTCTCATAGTGGGCCCGGGCATTGGCCGGATTGGTGAATTGACCGGGCTGGAAGCTGCCAGGGATGCTGCGGCACAGAGCCTCCGCCTTTTCCTCCGCCCCGGCCATACCCAGATTCCCGGGGGTCAGCACCAGCTCCGCGCCATAGGCCCGGGTGAGGAGCTGCCGCTCCCGGCTCATGGAATCGGGCATCACAATGATGCACCGGTACCCCAGCTGAACCGCCAGGCTAGCCAGGCCCAGGCCCGTATTGCCGGAGGTGGGCTCAATGATGGTGCCGCCGGGGCGCAGAAGCCCCCGGGCCTCCCCATCCCGGATGAGATAAAGGGCCGCCCGGTCTTTGGCCGACCCGGTGGGGTTGCAGCACTCCAGCTTGGCCAAAATTCGGCAATCCCCCGATTCCGGCAGGGCAAGCAGAGGGGTATTGCCCACCATTTCCTGTGCGGACGCATAAAGAGTTGACATAACTTTTTCTCCTTCCCCGGTACGAAAAAGACCCCCAGGGGAAACCTGAGGGTCTTGGATGGTATGCGATCGATTAGTCCTCGACCCGTTTGATATCGGCGCCCAGGGCGGTGAATTTCTCCACCAGCTTCTCATAGCCCCGCTCCACAAAGTGGATATTTTTGACGGTGGTCGTGCCCTCGGCGGACAGACCCGCAATGATCAGCGCCGCACCCGCCCGCAGATCCCGGGCCACCACTGTGGCACCGAAGAGCTTCTCCTGGCCGGTGACGGTAGCGGTCTTGCCGCTGACCAGAATATCCGCACCCATACTCTCCAGCTCCGTGCAGTAGCCGAAGAACCGAGTCTCATAGACGCTCTCCGTCAGCCGGCTGATGCCGCTGGCCAGGGCCATGCACACACAGATCTGGGCCTGCATATCCGTGGGAAAACCGGGATAGGGCCGGGTCTTCACCGTGGTACGCCGCAGGCGCTGGGGGGCAACGATGCGGATGGCATCGTCATAATTGATGATGGTGCAGCCCATCTCCGACAGCTTGGAGGTAATGCACTCCATATGCTTGGGGATCACATTCTGCAGCAGCAGGTTGCCGCCCGTCGCCGCCGCGGCGGCCAGATAGGTACCTGCCTCGATCTGATCGGGGATAATGGCATAGGTGCCACCCCGCAGCTCCTTCACGCCCCGGATCTTCACCGTATCCGTACCGGCGCCGGAGATCCGGGCACCCATGGTGTTCAGGAAATTGGCCAGATCCACGATGTGGGGCTCCTTCGCCGCATTTTCGATCACGGTCTGCCCGGGCAGGAGGGCCGCGGCGATCATGATATTCACCGTGGCACCCACGCTGACCACATCCAGGTTGACCCGGCCGCCCTTCAAGCCGTCCCGGCCGGGCTCCAGTGCCACATAATCATCCGTCTCCTCCACATCGGCACCCAGGGCCATAAAGCCCTTGATATGTTGGTCGATGGGGCGGGAGGCGAAATTGCAGCCGCCGGGGAGGGCCACATGGGCCTTGCCAAAGCGACCCAGGAGGGCACCCATGAGGTAATAGCTGGCCCGCATTTTAGTCACCAGCTCCGCATCGGGGCAGGTGGATGTCACTGCGTCACTGTTAATGACCACAGTGCCCCCTTCCTCCCGGCAGACGGTGGCGCCCATATGCTCCAGGATGCTCAGCAAAATCCGAACATCGGAAATATCCGGCACATTTTCAATCCGGCAGTCGCCTTTTACCAGCAGCGCCGCCGGCAGAATTGCGACAACGGCATTTTTCGCGCCGCTGATGGTGACGGTACCCTCCAGAGGGCGGCCACCGTTAATGACATATCTTGCCAAGGATCATTCACTCCTTGCGAATTATTTGCGATATTACTCGATTGTCGATTATATCATAACTTTCCACGGATGTAAAGTGGGAATTCCGGTATTTTACCGCCGCAAACCCTTGGGATAGTGATTTTTCAGCACCCGGCCATCCCCTTTTCCCCAGCCGATGGAATAACCGTCCACCGTGACAAGACACCAGCCCCGCGGTTCCCCGGGGACTACATCCCCGTGGAGGTAGGCTGCCATCTGGGGACTGTCCCAGGGATAGTCCTGGACCCGGGCGCAGCTGTGGAGCCACAGGGCCAGGGCGTGGGCAGGTTCAAACCGGTCCTTGCGGATCGTACCCAGCTCCAGGCCGGGGCGCAGAATCTTCAGGCCATCCAGCGCCGGCATCTCCCGGGGGGCCCAGTACAGGCTCTGGCCAAAGGTCAGGGCCTTGCCCGCAGGCAGGGAAATGGCCAATTCTCCGGCAAATTCTGTCCACTGAGCCGGCAGCCGCCCGCCGGGGGCAGGCACCGGCCGCGAACTATCTCCGGGGGCACGGCGCAGCACCGCGGCGAAATGCCCCTCCCCCAGGAGCTTATGGGGCCACAGGCGGTACATCCCGGGGGCTGAGACCGTGAACCAGGGTGCTTCCACCGCCTCCAGGGAGAACTCCGGATGGGTGGCCAGGAAACCTTCCACTGCCGCTTCGTTTTCCGCCGGGGCAAAAGTACAGGTAGAATACACCAGCCGGCCCCCGGGGCGAACCATCTGGGCACCGGAATGAAGGATCTCCCCCTGGCGACGGGCGCACATGGCCACCGTCTCCTCGCTCCAGTCGGTGACTGCCGCCTCCTCCTTGCGGAACATCCCCTCCCCGGAGCAGGGGGCGTCGATGAGCACCCGGTCAAAGAAATCCGGGAACCGCTCCGCCAGGCGCTGGGGATGCTCGTTGGTCACCAGGGCATTGGCCACGCCCATCCGCTCCACATTCCGGGCCAGGATTTTCGCCCGTTTGGGGTTGATCTCGTTGGTCACCAGCAGTCCCTCGCCGGCCATACGACCGGCGATCTGAGTGGTCTTTCCGCCGGGTGCGGCGCACAGATCCAGCACCCGCTCCCCGGGCTGGGGATCCAGGAGGGCTACAGCGGACATGGCGCTGGCCTCCTGCAAATAATATACGCCGGCCTCGTGGTAGGGGTGCAGCCCCGGCCGGGCCTGGGGATCGTAATAGAAGCCCTGGGGCTCCCAGGGAACGGGATCCCCCTGGAAGTCCAGGGTGGGGCGTGCCCCCTTCAGGGGGTTATACCGCAGGGCCACCGCTCTGGGCCGCTCCAGGGATGTCAAAAACGCCGGGTATTCCTGTCCCAGCTGTTCCCTCATTCGATTCAAAAACGCCTCCGGCAGCATAGCACGCCCTCCTGTTCCTTGGATTGGACTACCATTATAGCATACTCCCGGAAAAATATCCACCGCCAATCTGCCTCCGGAAAGAAAAATGCGGGAGAAAGCAGAACACTGCTTTCTCCCGCGGGAAGGATACGCTTATTCGTCAGCCTTGGCGTCGGCAATGATCTTCGCCTGGTTCTGCTTGGGAACCTCCTCATAGCGGACAAACTCCAGGGTGAAGCTGCCCCGGGCCTGGGTCATAGCCCGCAGGTCGATGGCGTAGCTGCCCATCTCGGCCATGGGAACCTCTGCCTCAATGACGGTCTCCCCGTCACCGGCAGGATTCATGCCCATGGGACGGCCCCGGCGCTTGCTCAGGTCGCCCATCACATCGCCCACGAAGCTCTCGGGAACGGTCACTGCCAGGGAACCGATGGGCTCCAGCAGGGTGGGGTTGGCCTTGGGCATGGCCTCCTTGAAGGCCAGGATGGCGGCCAGCTTAAAGGCCATTTCGTTGGAGTCCACGGGATGGTAGGAGCCATCATAGAGGGTTGCCTTCAGGTTGACCATGGGGTAACCGGCCAGGGGACCCTTGTGAACGGCTTCCTGAATGCCCTTTTCCACGGCGGGGTAGAAGTTACGGGGCACGGAACCGCCGAAGACTTCTTCGGTGAAGAGCATTTCCTCCTGCTCCTCCTGGGGCGCAAAGCGCATCCAGACATCACCGAACTGGCCGGATCCACCGGTCTGCTTCTTGTGACGGCCATGGGCCTCCACGGTGTTCTTGATCTTCTCCCGGTAAGCCACCTTGGCGGGGCTGAGGGAGGCGTCCACGCCAAAGCGGGTCTTCAGCTTGGTCACCAGCACATCCAGCTGCTGGTCGCCGGTGCCGGAAATGACCATCTGCTTGGTCTCGGCATTGTTCACCAGATGGAAGGAGGGATCTTCCTCGTTCAGGCGGTTCAGGCCGCTGGCAACCTTGTCTTCCTGGCCCTTGGTCTTGGGGGTGATGGCCATGGAATAGCAGGGAGCGGGATAGGGAATGCCCTTCAGGGAAACGACCTTTCTGGGGTCGCACAGGGTATCGCCGGTCTTTACCTTATCCATCTTGCCGATGGCACCGATGTCGCCGCAGGAGAGGACCTTGACCTCGGTATTCTTCTTGCCACACATGGTGTAGAGTCGGCCCAGCTTCTCCGTCTCTCCGGTGCGGGCATTGACCAGGGTGGTATCGGAGGTGATCTCGCCGGAGAGCACCTTCACAAAGGAGTACTTGCCGTACTGATCGGAGACGGTCTTCCACACAAAGGCGGAGGGAACGCCGCCGGGAGAAACCACGAATTCCTCCACCTTGCCGTCGGCAGTGGTGGCCTTGTGGTAGTTGCCTTCCACGGGGTTGGGCAGCAGATCCACGATGTGGTCCATGAGCATCAGGCTGCCCAGGCAGGTTACGCCGGAACCGCAGAACACGGGGAACATGCTCAGCTCCGTCACGCCCTGGTGCAGGCCCTTGATCATCTCGGCATAGGTGAACTCGTCACCCTCGAAGAAGCGGTCCATCAGGGCCTCGTCGGTCTCAGCGACGGACTCCTTCAGTGCGTTGTTGAATTCCTCGATCACGGACTCCTTGCCCTCGGGGACTTCGATCTCCACACGCTTCAGATTCCGCATTTCATAAGCACGCTTGTTCAGCACATCGATGATGCCGGTGACCCTGTGATCCCCGTCCCAGATGGGCACCACGCAGGGTGCGATCTTGTTGCCGAACTTGGCCCGGAGGGCCTCAAAGGTGGCGTTGTAGTCGGAGTGATCCTCGTCCACCTTGGAAATATAGATAAACCGGGGCATGTTCCGCTCCTGGCAGTATTTCCAGGCCTTCTCAAAGCCAACGGTGATGCCGTCCTTGGCGGAAATCACCAGGATGGCAGCGTCGGCAGCCCGCAGGGCCTCCATGGCCGCGCCGGAGAAGTCGAATGCGCCGGGGGTATCCAGAAGGTTGATCTTATTGTTCTTGTACTCCAGGGGAACCACTGCGGTGGAGATGGAAATATTGCGGCGGTTCTCCTCGGGATCGTAGTCACAGACGGTGTTGCCGTCGGCGTTCTTACCCATCCGGTCGATGGCGCCGGTCATGTAAAGCAGGCTCTCTGCCAGGGCAGTCTTACCGCTGCCGCTGTGGCCCAGCAGACAAATGTTACGGATCGCGTTGGCTGTGTACATGATGAATCAAAACTCCTTTCGGGAAGGGGCGTTTCCTTCCGCTCCATTGCATTTCGGCGCTTGCGCACCGCAATAAAGACATTATACACGAAAGTGGCGCAGATTTCAATGCTTATTTTCGTCAGAATGCGAAAAGTTACAATTTATTCAGAAGACGATTGTTCCTCTGTGCAAAACACACAAAAACAGGCATCCTCTTTCGTTCAATTCAACCATACATCAGCACAAAACCGCCCTGCCGGATAGGCAGGATGGTTTGGACAGGGGCGCTTACAGTGGTTCCAGCGCTGCCTCCCGGGCATTGGCCCGGACGCTGGCGATCCCAGCCTCACAGGCGCTTTTTCCGCCGTAGCCCTGAGAGGCCAGGAGGATCCGCCCATTGCGGGAGCGGAGGCGGAAGCGGAACAGTCCCCCACGGTCCCGGTACAGCTCAAAGCGGGGATTGGCCGGGACCGGTTCCTCCTGGGTCATATCCAGCAAGGCCGCCTCCTGGACACAGCGGATCACACTGCGGATGGCCGCCCGGCAGGGAGCAGGGGTGGCATAGACCTGGGAGGTGGCAATGACCTCCCCATTACCGGCTTTCAGGTCAAATTTGAAGCCGGTATCCGTGGGGCGAATCTGGAACCGTCCCATTACTTCACCAGGTACTCCGTGGCCAGGATGGCCAGGCCCAGAACCACCAGGATCACACCGGTAACCCGGTTCAGGGTCTCGGGCTTGGCCTTATTGGCAAACCGGGCAGCGATCCGGGCCCACAGGAGGGTGAACACCACGCACAGGGCCAGCACCGTCCAATTGGGGGCACCGCCAATGGCGAAGTGGCTCAGCGCGCCGGTGAGGGCGGTGAAGGTCATAATGAACACACTGGTGCCCACGGCAGTTTTCAGCTCGTAGCCCAGGACGGAGGTGAGGATCAGCAGCATCATCATACCGCCGCCGGCACCGATAAAGCCGCAGATAAAGCCGATGAGCATACCGCACAGGATGCTCTGGATGATCCGGGTCCGGGGGCTGACCTGGCCCATGGCCTCCTTGGTGGTCATGACGGGCTTGACGATAAACTTCACACCCAGGATCATGGTCATAAACACAGAGAAGCCGCCCATGGTAGTACTGGGTACCAGGCTGGAAACATAGCTGCCCACCATGGTGAACACCAGCACGGAGATCATCATCACCAGGCCGTTTTTCACATCCAGGTTCTTATGCTTGCCATAAGTATAGGCGCTGACGGCGCTGGCCAGCACATCGGAGGCCAGGGCGATCCCCACCGCCTCATAGGCATCCATCCCCAGAAAGGTAATGAGCATGGGGCTGATCACCGCAGCGGCACTCATGCCGGCAAAGCCGGTGCCCAGGCCCGCGCCCATTCCCGCCAGAAAACAAATTAAGATCATAAACATCAATTGCACAAACATTCCTCCATATTCCGGCCAAAAAGCCACATGATAGAATCATCATAGCACACACGGGTGTCTATTGCATGAATATTTTGTAAAAGCCCGTCCCATTTCCCCCATCTCGGCAGATTCCCCCAAAGGGCAGGAAATGACCCCCGATTTGCCGCCTACTCACTGCGCCAAATCGAGGGCCAAATCCCCAATTGTCGTCCGCTGATATACTTATACACACATATGAAAAGGAGAATGGCATTTCGCCCGGGCCATCCGTGTCTATAGCATACAACAGCTCAGCCCCTTTCGCAAGATGGAATATTCCCCAAGAACACAAGGGAAAGATTGGCGGATTCGAGTATGGACAACAGGGTGACGGCGTGGTAAAATAGATTTGTTGGGCGGCTTTCCGGAGGAAAGCCGCTTTTTTCCGTCCCATAGCCTCCCCCTGGTGGGGGGAGGTGTCACGGCGAACGCCGTGACGGAGGGGGGAAGGTTCCGATTTCC
>CAYRYT010000056.1:0-10488 GCA_964428625.1 uncultured Oscillospiraceae bacterium
GACGAGGGCATCAGCGGCACCTCCCTGAAGAAGCGGGATCAGTTCCGCAAGCTCCTGGCAGATGCCGGGCTGGGGCTGTTCCACATGGTGGTGGTGAAGGATGTCAGCCGGTTTGCCCGGAATACGGTGGATGCCCTCCAAAGCATCCGTCAGCTCAAGGCGCTGGGGGTCAATACCCTGTTCCTCACCGCCAATATGGATACTATGGGGGACAGCGAATTCGTGCTGACCCTGTTTTCTGCCATGGCCCAGGAGGAAAGTGCCAACCTGAGCAAGCGGGTGAAATGGGGGAAGCGGATCAACGCGGAGAAGGGAAGGGTACCCCAGGAGATCTTTGGCTATGACCGGGTGGATAATTTTACCCTGCGGATCCGGGAGACGGAGGCGGCAGTTGTGCGGAAAATTTTTGCCCTGTATTGCGACCGGGGCCTGGGATGCCGGAGCATCAGCCGGATGCTCAACGAGGCGGGGGAACGGACGAAATGGGGAAGCCTCTGGAATCCCCGGGGAGTGGGGCGGATCCTGAACAATCCCCTTTACTGCGGCGTTTTGGTGAATCACAAATTTGAGACCCGGGATTACCTCACCGGGGAGCAGGTGGCCCTCCCCCGGGAGGCTCAATTTCGCCATGACCGGCCCCAGTGGGCTATCATTTCCCCGGAGCGATTCCAACAGGCCCAGGAGATTCGGGCGCAGCGCCGTCCGCCGGAAGAATGCTCCGGTCGCTACAGTGGCCGGCACAGCTTTTCCACCCGAATCCGCTGCGCCCTGTGCGGCAGGCCCTTTACCCGGAAAACCTATACCTATTGTGCGACCCGGGTCTATTGGCGGTGCGTTACCAATGAGCAATATCCCCAGGAGCATTGCGAAAATACCGTGACTGTGGAGGAGGAGAGCCTCTGGCAGGCTCTGCGGGAGCATATTGGCCGGGCCTTGGGGGATCGGGAGGCATTTGTGGCCCGTGTGCTGGCCATGGCCGGGGCGGAATATTCCCAGGGGCCGGATCGCCGGGAAAGGCTGGAAAGTCTGGCCCGGAAAAAGGATCGTTACCGGGAACTCTATGCGGAGGGGCTGCTCCCCATGGCGGCGTTGGGGGAAAAACTGGCCCGGATCACCCGGGAGGAAGATGCCCTGGCGGCTGAGACGGTGGCCCTGCCCCGGGAGACGAAGCAACAGTGGCTTGGGGAATGGCTGGATTTTCGGGGATGGAGCCAGGTGGATGTGGCCCGATTGGTGGAGACGGTGGTGGTAGAGGCTGATGGCCGGGGGCGGATCCGCCTTTGCGCCGCAGCCGGGATCCGGCGAAATGGCGCGGCCGGTGGAGGCCCTTGACCCCATGGTATTGGGCTCCGGAATTCGGGAGGCCTGTCAATGTCCCGGCGGGGAGATACCTGTTCCTATTCCGCCGGCTATCCAGGGGATGTTTGACGAGGAGCTGGTCACCGGTGGGAACCGCCGCAGACTGCTGGTCACCCTGGGACAGTTTTCCATTATCCGCCTGGAACGGGATGCCCAGATCACCGTGCCCTTCCTGGCCTATGCCATTCCCACCAAGCAGTGCTGTGATACCCCGGGCTGCGGCCAGGAGGAGGATCCCTGCGAAATGTTCAGCCGGATCCCCTTCCCGGAGAAGCAATTCCTGCCCCGGGGCTGCCCGCCCCAATGCGCCTGCCAGGAGGAGAAGGCCTGAATCAAAGCATCATGCAGCAAAAAAGCCATCCGCCGAAAAGCGGATGGCTTTTGCTACACAGGCTTGGCAAAAGTGCGGCGAAGCTGGGAAAGCCTATGCCAGAGACGGTCGCTCAGCTTCTGGGCGACGGTATGGGTCAAGTGACCGGATACCACAGCAAAGAGGAAAATGGGCACTGTTGCCACGAGAAACAGCAGGGGATACCCGGCGGGGTGGTGCCACTAGGGGAACTGGTCGTAAATCCACACATCCAGCAGCCGGGAGAGAATGTATCCTTCAAAACAGCCGGCAGACATCCAGGCGAGGAGCCGGCACAGCCGGGGCCCCGGCCGGAGGCGGTAAAGGGCCAGGAAGAGGAACACCGCAATGGCGGTGATCCAGAATCCGCCGTAGCCTTGGCCGAAGCCGGAGCTGACAGTGTCCGTGGCGGTGAGGAGGGTGGCCAGGCTCAAGCCCATGGCCGTGGCAAATGCACCCGCCAGGGCGAGCCAGGTGGGGACCCGTGGCTGCCATCGGCGGATAGCCGCACCCAGGACATAATAGGTCATGGGATACAGGCTGGTCCAATGATCCGGCAGGATCGGCAGGCCGGTGATACTGGGTAGGGCGGAGAGCAGGAGCATGATGCCCACCAGCCAGGCCCATTGCCCGGGAGTGGTTAGTTTCGCCATGGCTAGATTCAGGATGGGACTGATGAGGAACAGGCCGATGTACATTTCCACATACCAGCCGTAATTGGCAAAGGTCAGGGCCTTTTCCAGCCATTGCCCCGGGGTCAGAACCTCACCCAAGCAGAAGTGCCGGATGGGAAAGCTAATGACGCAGGTGAGGACATAGCCGAGGATGACCCCGAGAAGGCTCCGATAATAGGCGGGGCACAGGGGCTTGTTGGATTTGAGATAACCGGTCAGCAGGAGAAACAGGCCGTTGCAGCAGAAAAACAGCCACCGGAAGGCCCCGGCGGCCCAAACCGCCGGGGAATCCTGAAGCTCGCTGTAAAAGCCGTTATACAAAAAGGCATGGACATTGACAACGCAGAAAAGACCCAGACACCGGAGCAGATCGATCCCCGGTTCCCGCCGGCAGAGATCCGCCGGGGCCGGGGCGCTCACTCCCGCATGGCCCGCTTCCGGGCACTGTTGATGGGGCCCTCCTGCATATGGTTGATCCAGGCCAGACTCTTGCCGCAGCCGTAGGCCACACAGGAGGCCGGATCATCCGCCAGGGTACACTGGATCCCGGTGCGCTCCGTCAGGAGCAGATCCATACCCCAGAGCTGACTGCCGCCGCCGGTGAGGGTGATGCCGTTGCCGGCAATGTCCGCCACCAGCTCGGGAGAGGTATCTTCCAGAACAGACAGCACCTCCTCGGCAATTTGCCGGGCGGGGCGGCGGAGGACTTCGTAGATCTCACTGGACAGGAGCATGACCTCCCGGGGCATACCGGTTTTGGCATCCCGGCCCTTGACGGTCATGGAAATATCTTCAGGACGGGGATAGACGCAGCCGATTTGAATTTTGATTTCCTCGGCGGTGAGCTGACCGATGACAACGCCGTGACGGCGGCGGAGATAGCGGCCGATGGCCTCGTCAAAGGCATCGCCCGCAACCTTCAGGGAGGAGGCAGTGGCCACGCCGTTCAGGCTCAGCACCGCCACATCCGTGGTGCCTGCGCCCATATCCACGATCATGTGGCCGTTGGGCCCGGAAATATCCAGACCGGCACCCAGTGCGGCGGCCAGGGGTTCCTCGATCAGGTAGACCCGGCGGGCACCGGCTTCCACTGCGGCATTGATCACCGTCCGCTCCTCCACCTCGGTGACACCGCTGGGAACGCAGATGATCACACGGGGCTTGGGGGTGAACAGGCTGCTGGGGGAGGCGTTGCGGAACAGGGTCTGGAGCATCCGCACGGTCATCTCATGGTCGGAGATGACACCGTCCTTCAAGGGTCGCATGGCAACCACATTGCCGGGGGTGCGGCCCATCATATTCCGGGCGGCGGAGCCGACTTGGAGGATTTTGCCGGTGTTCTTGTCCATGGCCACCACGGAGGGCTCCCGGACCACAACACCCTTGCCTTCGGCGTAGATCAAAACATTGGAGGTACCCAGGTCCACACCCAGGTCGTTGGTAAATAATGGCATATAATCACCTGCTAAGTCTTTCGTTGAGAATGGGATACGGCCGCCACGGCGGCACAGGTCACTTCTTTGGCACCGGCGGTGAGGAGAATCCGTGCCGCCTCGCTGGCGGTGGCGCCGGTGGTAATGATGTCGTCCAGGAGCAGGACCCGCTTGCCGGAAAAGGCTTCCGGGGACAGGGCCTCATATGCGCCCAGCACATTGGCCCGGCGCTGGGCGGCTTCCCGCAGGCCGGACTGGGGTGGATTGTCCCGTACTTTGACCAGGGTGCGGGTCAGGGGCATTTCCAGCTCCTGGCTCACCGCCTGGGCCAGCAGCTCCACCTGGTCATAGCCCCGCTGGCGCAGCCGCCGGGGACTGATGGGGATCCAGGTCAGTACATCAAAGCCCTGGGGATATTCCTCCAGGAGCTTCATGGCCAGCAGACGGCCATAGACACGGCTGTAGCTGCGCTGATTGGAGAATTTATACCGCAGGAGACTGGAACGGACATTACCTTCATAATACCACACTGCCGTGCGGCTTTCAAGGAAGGGAAGGGAATTTTTTGGGGTGGCGTAGCGATCCGTCTCCTGACGGCAGGGGGTACACAGGTCAGTCTCCTCCTTTTTCAGAAGGCTCCGGCACAGGACGCATTTCCGGGGAAACAGAAGATTCAGGATCCCGTGGTGCAGCTTCATGGGGTTTCCTCCTGAAGACGCAGCTTCAGGCCGGAATAGCGCCGACCCACCTGGCCGTTCTGGGTCATGGCGGCCACGGTTTTCTCCGCACCCACCAGGATCAGAAGATCCCGGGCCCGGGTGATGGCGGTATAGAGGACACTGCGGCTGAGCAGATAGGGACTTCCGTTCCAGGCGACCAGGATCACCGCCCGGTATTCGCTGCCCTGACTCTTGTGGACGGTCATGGCGTAGGCCGGTTCCAGCTCGCCCAGCTGGGTGAAATCGTAATCCGCCTGCCGGTCGTCGTAGACCACGCTGACCTGCTGGGCCTGGGCATCGATGGCACGGATCACCCCGATGTCACCGTTGAAGATCCCGGTGCCCAGGGCGGTACCGTCGGTCTTTTTCCATACAATATCATAATTGTTCCGGATCTGCATGACCCGGTCTCCCTCCCGGAAGGTGAAATCCCCATACTGGCGTTCCTTTTTGGTGGGCGCGGGGGGATTCAGGGCGGCCTGGAGGAGCTTGTTCAGATTGCCTGTGCCTACGCCGCCTTTGCGGGTGGGGGAGAGAACCTGGATCTGCTCCGGGGGGATGCCCATGTTCTGGGGCAGACGGCGGCAGCAAAGATCCACAATGGTTTGGGCCACAGCCTGCTCATTGCCACAGCCCAGAAAGAAAAAGTCACTGCGGCGGCTGCGCAGATCCGGCAGCTCGCCCCGGTTGACCCGGTGGGCGTTCATGACGATGAGGCTTTCCTGGGCCTGGCGGAAAATATCCGTCAGCCGGACCGCAGGGAGCTGCTGACTGCGCAGGCAGTCACCGAAGGGGAAGCCCGGCCCCACAGGAGGGAGCTGATCCGGGTCCCCCACCAGGATCAACCGGCGGTTTTGGGGAATGGCCTGAAGCAGGGAGCTGAGGAGGGAAATGTCCACCATGGACATTTCATCCACAATGATGACATCAGCCTTCAGGGGATTGTCCTGGTCTTTGGCAAAGTACATCAGCCCCGTATTGGGGTCAATCCCCGCCTCCAGGAGGCGGTGGATGGTGGAGGCCTCCTGGCCGGTGACTTCCGTCAGCCGTTTGGCGGCCCGGCCGGTGGGAGCGGCCAGCACGCAGCGCAGCTGCATATGGCCAAAAAGGCTGAGAATGCCGTTGACCAGGGTGGTTTTGCCGGTGCCGGGGCCGCCGGTGATCAGCAGGCAACCCCGTCCGGCGGCTTCCCGGAGGGCTTCCTCCTGCTGCCGGGAATAGGCTATGCCGCTTTCAGCGGCGACCCGGGCGACCAGAGCCTCCAAATTGTCGGGTGGGGAGAGCTTCTGCCAGGCCAGCCGGCGCAGGCGGTCGGCGCAGTAGCACTCCGCCTCGTAGAGACTGGGTAAGTAGAGAATGTCGATCCCTGCCAGATGGCTCTGGACCACCCGCTGGCTCTCCAGCAGGCGCTGCAGGCCCTGGGCACAGTCCTCCGGCTCCACGGTCAGAAGCTGGGCCGTGGCCTGCAGGAGCTTGCCCTGGGGCAGGAAGCAGTGACCGGCGGAGAGATTGTATTTCAGCTCAAAAATCAGCCCGGCTTCCACCCGGCGGGGGTCGTTGCCGGCGACACCCAGCTCAATGGCGAAATGATCCACGGCACCGAAGGGCGCTTCCAGCCCCTCGTCCATAAGCAGATAGGGATCATCATAGAGCAGGGAAATGGTTTCGTCGCCATAGAGCTTATAGGCCCGTACCGCCAGCTCCGCCGGGAGATGGTGAAGGGCGAAGAATTCCATCAGCTGGCGCAGCCCCAGCTGGAGGCGGAAGGCCTCCCCGATGGCCAGGGCCTTCTGGTGGGAGATACCCGGAACCTCCGCCAGGCGGCCGGGCTCCCGCTCCATGATCAGCAGGGTCTGCTCCCCAAAATGTTCCACGATCCGGGCGGCAAAGACGGGCCCGATGCCCTTGATGGAGCGGCTGGACAGATAGGTGAGAATGTCGGCGGCGGACTGGGGCAGCAGCCGCTCCAGAAATTCCGCTTCAAACTGCTTGCCGTAGATCCCGTGGGTGCTCCACCGGCCGGTGACCATGAGCTGCTCCCCCACGGCGGGGAGGGGAATGGTGCCCACCACGGTGACGGTCTGGCCGTCCTGGCATTTCAGACGCAGGACGCTGTAGCCGTTGTCATAGTTCTGGTAGATCACGGCGCCAATGGCACCCTGAAGGATCTGCATATCCTGTTGTGACAAAGAGGGTTCCCTCCTTTCCGGATGAAAGGTAATATTTTTATCATTTTACTATATTTTTTGAAAAATGAAAAGCCCTCTTGGGGAAAAACTTTTCGGGAGAGGAAAAAACACTTGTCAATTGGTGGAGGTGCATCAAAAAACTGGTAATCATTTGTTCATTAATTCTTATTGAATCCCGGGGCAAAATAAGGTATAATACTGTCTATAATGGGTGCATATGGGCAAGGAGTGAATTATGAAGAATCTGACCATGCTGATCTGGCTGACCCAGCTGGGGCTGTCCGTGGCGGCACCTGTAGCCGGCTGTGTCTGGCTGGCTATCTGGCTCCGGGATTGCTGGGGCTGGGGTGACTGGATCGTGATCGTGGGGATCGTCGTGGGCATTACGGGTGCCGTGGACGGTCTGCGGGACTCTCTGAAGGCGATGGAACGGCTGAGTCGCCGGGAACCGCGGAAGGAGGAGCCTCCGGTCTCCTTTAACGATCACGAATGAACCTGGGAGGTGTTTATGAAATCCCGTGATTTTATTTTGAAGGAAAGCGCCCTGCTGCTGGCGGGGGAGGCGCTGTGTGTGGCGGCTATGGCGGGGATCTTTGCCCTGCTGGAACTGCTGGACTACCGGGTGATCCTGGGCGGCTGCCTGGGAGCGCTGATCGCCGTTGGCAATTTCTTCCTCATGGCCGTGGCGGCGGATGCCGCGGCGGACAAGGCCATGGAGCAGGAGGTCAAGACGGGAAAGGCTGCCGTGAAGGTGTCCTATTCCATGCGGCTGATCATCATTGGTGTGCTGCTCGTCGTTTTCGCGAAAAGCGGCCACTGCAACCTCGTCGCCATGGTGGTGCCCCTGTTTTTAGTGTTCCCCATCCTTATGGTGATCGAATTTTTCAGAAAGCCAGGTGAAGCCAAGTCATGAGCATTGATGTGACCGGACCTTATGTCTATTTTGTAATCCCGATTTTTGGCGGCATTCCCATCAGCCAGACGGTGGTCTCCTCCTTTCTGGTGACGGTGCTGCTGTGTACCGCGTTTATTCTCCTGGGCCGGAAGGTGGAGAAGCGCCCCGGCAAGCTCCAGACGCTGGTGGAGACCGGTGTCACCATGATCACCGATTTGACGGTTTCCGCCATGGGCAAGCACAATATCCACTGGACACCCTTCATGGGCTGTCTGTTCCTGTGCAGCATCTGTGGCAGCTACATCGGTCTGACGGGGTTCCTCCGTTCTTCCACGGCGGATATCAACTGTACCGCTACCTGGGCTCTGATGGTATCCTTTATCATCTGGTTCAACAATATTAAGAACAACGGGTTGGGGAATTTCCTGAAGAATTACCTCAATCCCATGAACATTATTTCCGATGTGGCTCAGCCCCTGTCCATGTCCTTCCGGCATTTCAGCAATGTGAGCGTGGGCGGTATCATCTCCGCCATCATCTATGCTGCGCTGACCCTGCTTTCCACGGTGGTCATCGGACTGGTCTCCTCCTGCGGCTGGCTCATGGGCCTGGTGCTCATGGTGGCTGGCGTGGTGATGTACCTGCGCTGGGCCAAAAAGACCGGCAAGCTCCTGGCAAAGATCCTCTCTGTGGTGACCTGCGTGGTTGGTCTGTTTGGCCTGCTGGAGAGCACCGGGATTCTCACCGGCGTTCCCATCTTTACCTATGGCATCCCCGCGGTGCTGTCGGTGTATTTCGACTTCTTCTCCGGATTCATCCAGGCGCTGGTGTTCACCCTGCTGTCTATGGTGTATATCGCCGGATCCCTGCCGGGACCGGAGCCGGAAAAGGAAACCACTTAATCATTTCAGCAATTTATGACATCATAAATTCAAATAACACACATTCTTAGGAGGATAATTATTATGGGTATTGGTGAAGGATTGGCTATTCTGGGTAAGGCACTGGGCGCCGGCCTGTGCATGGGCATTGGTGCTGTGGGTCCCGCTCTGGGCGAAGGCAACGCTGTCAGCCATGCGCTGGATGGTATGGCCCGTCAGCCGGAGGCTGCGGACAACCTGCGGATCAACATGATCCTGGGCTGTGCGATCACCGAGTCTACCGGTATTTACTCCCTGGTCACCGCGATCCTGATTCTGTTCACGCTGTAATCCAGGCGACAAACTTCATTTTGCAAGGAAAGGAGCGAAGTGCGTGGGTTACTTTGAAGAATTTATCGGTGTAAACCTGTGGACCGCCCTGTTTACCCTTTTGAACACCCTGACGGTGATCTATGTGGGCACCAAATTCCTGTTCAAGCCCATTATGGATATGATCCAGGCCCGTCAGCAGGAAATCGACGATATGTACCGCCAGGCAGACGAGGCCAAGACCCGGTCCGCCTCCCTGGAGGATGCGTATAAGCAGAAGCTGGCCACCGCCCAGCAGACCTCCGATCGTATGGTCAAGGAGGCCATGGCCCGGGGCCAGGCACGCCAGGAGGAGATCATCCGCCAGGCCAATGCCGAGGCTTCTGCCATGATGGACAAGGCCGCTGCGGACATCGCCCAGGAAAAGAAAAAGGCCATCAACGAGGCCAAGGACGAAATCTCCGGCATTGCCATGGCCATCGCCGAGAAGGTGGTGGGCCGGGAGCTGAACCAGGCGGATCAGTCCGGTCTGGTGGATGCCTTTATCGACCGGCTGGGTGAGAGCCTATGACGGAGGTCGGAAGCGTTTATGGCCAGGCCCTGTATACCCTGGCTAAGGAAGAAAACCTGACGGGGCAGATCCTGGAGGAGCTGAAGGTCCTGGACACTGCCTTCGGGGAGACACCGGAGTTTCTGAAACTCCTCAGTGCTCCGAACCTGTCCAAGGAGGAGCGCTGCGCCATTCTGGACAGCAGCTTTCGGGGAAAGGTCCATCCCTATGTGCTGAATTTCCTGAAAATTCTCACGGAGAAGGGCTATGCCCGGCATTTTTCCCCTTGCGCTGCAGCTTACCGGGATGCCTACCAGCAGGACAATGGCATTCTGCCCGTGTCCGCTGTGACGGCGGTTGCTCTGACGGAGGACCAGGCTTGGCGCCTGAGCCGGAAGCTGGAAGCGCTCACCGGAAAAACCATCGAACTTCAAAACCGGATCGATCCGGATGTTCTGGGCGGTGTCCGCCTGGACTATGACGGCAAGCGGGTGGACGACACCGTGGCCAATCGGTTGGCCCGGATCGGCTCCTTGCTGAAAAATACCGTACTCTGATTCAGAAAGCAGGTACACAATGGAATTACGACCCGAAGAAATTACGAAAATCATCCGTAGTCAGATCAAGAACTACGAGAACAAGCTGGAATCCAGCGAGACCGGCGTGGTCATCCTGGTGGGTGACGGCATTGCCAAGGCCTCCGGTCTGGACCAGTGCATGGCCGGCGAGCTGGTGGAATTCCCCAACGGCTCCTACGGTATGGCCCAGAACCTGGAGGAGGATACCGTCTCTCTGATCATTCTGGGCAGCGACAGCGGCATCAAGGAAGGCGACATCGTCAAGCGCACCGGCAAGGTTGTTTCCGTGCCCGTGGGCGATTGGATGATCGGCCGGGTGGTCAACGCCCTGGGCGAACCCATTGACGGCAAGGGCCCCATTGCCGCGGCGGCCTACCGACCCATTGAATCCTCCGCCCCCGGGATTATCGACCGGCAGCATGTGGACACTCCCCTGCAGACGGGTATCAAGGCCATCGACTCTATGATCCCCATTGGCAAGGGCCAGCGTGAGCTGATCATCGGCGACCGCCAGACCGGTAAGACCACCATCGCCACCGATACCATTCTGAA
>CAYRYT010000057.1:0-10387 GCA_964428625.1 uncultured Oscillospiraceae bacterium
GAAGGAAGTCCAGCTGGATGCTGGACTTCCAACCAAAACTTATTGTAATAGGAGGCAACCAGAATGCTCGATTGGAAAACCGGCGGGAAGTTACCCCTGGCTCAGGCAAATGGCTATGCCCAGGGCTAACTTTCCGAAAACGACAAGAATTCACCATCATATTCGAAGGAGGTTCCTATGAACCAACTTCGCAGACTCTTTTGTCTTACCCTGATTGTTGTGCTGCTGTGTGCCGCTACGATTGGAGCATCTGCCGCATACTACAACAAGGACTCCACCCTCACAAATTTTGAAAAGAACTATAAGGACCATTGGTATGATTCCGCCGTCTACTGCGGATACACGGTAGGCGGGTGGTTGACGGATGCTTCCGCGTCCACTGCGCTGAGTGTGTATAATGATGCAGACGGTTATGCCGAGGTAGTAATCACTGCTCTGAATGGTACATCTTATAAAGCCTATAGTTTGCAGTCTAGCAGTGGATGGATTAATTCGGGAAGTGCAGTTGGCAAAGGTAGCGACTATGCCAAAAAGGTCGTACACTATTGTGAAAGAACCGTCAGTGGTGTGACGGATCATTGGACAATTACCTACACCTGATCATTTCTTCTCTGCCCCCAGTCCTTCGGGACTGGGGAGCAATTAGCAAAGGGTGATTTCTATGAAACTAATTCATTTGCTGACAGCGAGAGTCCAACAGTATTGGCAAAAAAATCGGATCATTCTGATTCTTTTTTGTGCGGTGGTATGCTATCATCCACCATGTTCGCCTATTTCTATGGAAATATGAGTCCCATGATGGTCCGCCGTTCTCAGCAGGATTTTTATTATCGTGAATATACCATCGTATACGAATCCGGCCAGTGCTTTACCCAGGCTGATGCAGCGGCTCTGCTGGCTGACCCCCTGATTGAAAAAGTGTCCGTATATGCCCGGATAGAATCCGAAGGGCGTCTGGACTTTCTGGTTGCAGATTTGGAGAATTCTCCCAGCATCGTCTTAATTCGGGGCGAGAACAGTCTGGGTTCCGTCCCAGACGGGATCATCATCCCCTATGACCACTCTGCCCCCCTGGGTGGTAGCGTTATGCTGGTACAGCAGCCCTTCCGGGTGATCGCCCAGCACACTTTGAGCGATTATTATATCCCCTATTCCCGTTTTCTCAGTCTCCAGCAGCCTATCGTTCGTATGGTGGTAACCACCGCCCAACGGCAGGATTTGCGTCACGATGCGGTTGTGGACATGCTAAACAGCCGCTTTTCCAACCTCTCCATCTGCACACCCAGACTCTACGAAAAACAGGACAGCCATGACTCGGTTTCTGCTATCCTGTTGATCTGTGCTGTGTATGCCCTGTCCATGATCTCCTTTGCCTTCCTCCTCCAGCACCTGATGGACAGCAATGTAGGCCACACAGTGATTTGCCGGATTGTCGGCGCTTCCAGCCGGGACATTTTCAGTCTGACCCTACTGGAGGGTGTGGTGCTGTGTGTATTGGTGGATGGTGCTGGACTGCTCCTGCACCGACTCCTTTATCGTCCCCTGTTTTCCAATATTAACCTTTCCAGGGATATTGTCTACACCTACGGAGATTATCTGTTGATCTTCTGCCTGATGCTGGCCGTGGGACTGGCTGTTTTGATTCCCTTTATCTGGAAATATGCCCGTCTCTCCCCCACCTCCGCCCGCCGGGCGGCGGATGCTTGACAAGGAGGCATCCTATGAAATATATTCGCAATCTTCACAGCTATCTCCGGGGGATCCGGCTCTCTCTGGTATTTCTGGCTTTAATGATGCTGGCAGCCCTGATCACCGCCATTCTGGTCTTTGCCAAGGTGCAGTATCTGCGCACCAATTACGATGTGGTTGCCAGTGCCGGAGATCAATTGGAGCAGGTTTATTTCTTCGGCCCGATGATTTCCTCAAGGAATTGGGAAAGTGGAAGTATACAGCAGTTTGGAAAAGAATTGCGCGAACCCCTGTCCAATTTCTCTGCCATAGACCATGTGTATTTTTTTGATTCTTTTAGCCCTCAGTCCTATGGCGATCAGATCAGTGTCTCCATCCAGCTGTATGACCCGGAGTTGCTGGAACTGTTCCCCAAGTTGCGGGATATGGGGATCGACTTCACGGATCCCAAGGGCTGCATTCTGTCCCATCCCGACTTGCGGGAAGTTAAGGTCGGCAGCACCATCTTCCTCCACTTTTATGATGCAGAAAATTCCATCCGGGAATTCCCCGTCATCGGCCGGCTGAACTATCCCTACTATTCCATGGGTCTCCAGGCCAGCGGCACCAACCCCACCATCGACTACTTCTTCTCCCAATCCACATCTATCCTGATGCTGGCCACGGAGGAAAATTTAGCGGAGCTTTCCACAGTTTCCCGGCGATTCTATGGCACGAATTTCCTGATTCGTTTCCGGGAAGATGCATCTCCGGAGGAACGGTTGGCCGTGGAGACATATCTCAGCCAATACGGCCCTCTGTATTCCGTAGCGGAAATGCTGGAGGAAGGCAAGAAAGCCTTACGGGAAGCCTACATCCAGCTGCTGTCCATGCCCATGTTCCTGCTGGTAATCTCCACCTTCTCCTTCTTCAGCACGCTGATCCTCACCTTCAAAAAGAAGGAGCTGGAGCTGTCCATCTACTATCTGTGCGGTGCCAGCCGGGCGCAGTGCATGGCCCTGATTCTGGGTGCATTCTCCCTCACTGCCCTGATTCCCACCGTCATTGCTGTGGTCTTCTCCATATTGGCCCCCAGTCTGAACTGGCAGTATCTACTGCTCATTGAGGAATATCTGATCGATGCCCGGGCGGTATGGCTGGTCGTAATCTATTTCCTGGTGTCCCTGGGTGTGGCTGTTGGCACAACCTGGATGCAAATGCGCAGGCATACCCCCCTGACTTTCCTGAGAGGTGCTGAAAGATGATCCAATTAACAAATGTGAATAAAATCTACCCTGTGGGCGAGAACAACTTCTTTGCCCTGCGGGATGTTTCCCTGAAAATTGACAAGGGGGAGTTTGTGGCCATTCAAGGCGCCTCTGGCTCCGGCAAGACCACCCTGCTGAATATCCTCGGCTGCATCGATACCATAACCTCCGGCTCCTACACCCTGGACGGCCAGGCGGTCAGCAGTATGTCCGACCGGGAACTGTCCCGGCTGCGCAACCGGCACCTGGGCTTCGTCCTCCAGGATTTCGCCCTGATCAACACCCAGACCGTCCAGTACAATGTCATGCTGCCCCTGCTGTTCAGCGATGTGCCCTACAAGCAGGTGCAGGAGCGGGTGGCCCAGGCCCTGGAAATCGTGGGTCTTGCCGATCAGAAGGGCAAAAAAGCCAATCAGCTCTCCGGCGGCCAGCGCCAGCGGGTGGCCATCGCCCGGGCTCTGGTGACCCAGCCCCAGATCCTCCTGGCGGATGAGCCCACCGGCCAGCTGGATTCCCAGACCGGGCGGCAGATCATGGAGCTTCTGGCCCGGCTCAACAGCCAGGGCATCACCATCATCATGGTCACCCATGACCAGGTTCTGGCCCAGTATGCCTCCCGGCAGATTTTTATCTCCGACGGCCAGGTGGTCTCCCAGTAATATTCCACCTACGGAAAAGGCCTTGCCGGACGGCAAGCTCTTTTCAGCGTGTCAAAAAAATCTCGCAGAGTTGGCAGCCTTGGGCTGCAAATAAAATCAAAATCATTTTCTGTCGGGGCGTGTACCTGACAGAAAATACTTCTCAGGATGCAAGTGTGGAATTTGTCCGCCAAGAGCGGATGAATTCTGCGCGCAGCAGACTGAAAAAGGATTGTCGGAAAAGCCCGCAGGGGTTTTTCGGCAGTCTAGAAAAGAGCTTGCCGGACGGCAAGCTCTTCTTTGTTTGGCCCGATCAGGGGAGTGTCGAATGCTGCATATCCCCTACCCCAACTGTTTGTAGGCAATGACCGGTTTGCTCCGGCCGGGGATATAGACAATATCGCAGTCCACATTGTACACTTCCCGCATCATTCTCTCGGTGATAACGGCTTCCGGTGCGCCCTCGTCATACTTTTTGCCATCCTTGATCACAATCACATGGTCGCTGACATCCAGCGCCTGGGCCAGGTCGTGGAGAACCATCACCACACCGATTTCCGTCTCCCGGTTCAGCTTTTTCACCAGCTGCATCGTCTCCAGCTGATGGGAAATGTCCAGATAGGTGGTCGGCTCATCCAGGAACAGGATCTCGGGATCCTGGGCCAGCACCGTGGCAATCCAGACCCGCTGACTTTCCCCGCCGGAGAGCTCATAGATGGACTTGTCCCGGAATTTCCAGGTTCCGGTGACCTCCATGGCCCACTGAATAATCCGCTTATCCGCCTCACTCTGCCCCGCCAGCATTTTCTGGTGGGGCATTCGTCCGTAGCCCACCAGCTCCTTCACCCGGAAGTCGGATGGTGCCGTGTGAAGCTGGGGCAGCACGCCAATGGTGCGGGCCAGCTCCTTGGGTTTCAGGGTCAGAATATCCCGCCCGTTCAGGGCAACGCTTCCCCTCTGGAAGCGGATCAGCCGGGTCACGGCCTTGAGCACCGTGGATTTTCCGGAACCGTTTGGGCCTATGATGGTGGTGATCCGGTCCCGTCGGATGTGCAGATCCATATCCGCCACGATCACCCGCTCCCCATAGCCGATCTCCAAACCAAGGGCATCAATTTCCATGGAAATTCCCTCTCTTTCTCAGCATATACAGGAAGAAGGGCCCGCCGAACACACTCATCATCACACCTACGGGGATCTCCGTGCCGGGCCAGATGGAGCGGCCGATGGTGTCCGCCAGGAGTACCATCAACGAGCCGGTGAGCAGGGAGGTTGGGAGCAGGGCCTTGTAGTCCGAGCCCACCAGCATCCGGGCGATGTGGGGAGCCACCAAGCCCACAAAGCCGATCATGCCCACGCAGGACACCGTCGCCGCCGCCAGAAACGCCGCTACCGCGGACAGGACACTGCGGCTCAGATTGACCCGGACTCCCAGATTCTTGGTCATTTCATCCCCCAGCTGCAGCGCATTGGCGTTTTTGATGCACAAAAAGCTCAGAAACAGGCCCAGAGCCGCATAGACACCCATCATATACACATCCTGCCAGATGGAGCCGGAGAGGCTGCCGTTCATAAAGGCCAGCACACCGGAAAGATTGTCGGAATTTTGCAGTTGCAGGAAGCTGTTGAAGCCGCCAAGCACCGCATTCACCGCCACACCGGAGAGGATGATCCGCACCGGGTCCACCCCATCGCTCCAGGCCATGAAGTAGATCAGGACGCAGGCCAGCGCCGCCCCCACGAAGGCGAACAGGGGCAGCGCCCCGGTTATCTCCGGGAACACCAGCAGGATCAGAATGGCGGCAGACCCCGCACCGGCGGAAACGCCGATGGAGCCGGGATCCGCCAGGGGGTTTTTCATCACCGCCTGGAGCAGCACACCGGAAACCGACAGGCAGGCTCCCACAAAGATGGCCACCAAAGCCCGGGGGATCCGCAGGCTCTTAATGATGATGGCATCCTTGCCCTGGGCATCCCCAAAGATCACATCCAGCACCTGGCTCAGGGGGATCCGGGAGCTACCCACCGCCACCGCCACGAGAAACAGGACGCACAGCCCGGCAATCAGCACCGTCCACACAAGGCCCAGCCTCACCAGGCTGTTGCCTCCCTTGTTTTGTCTGCGTTTCGCCATATCATCCCCCCAGTGCCGTCTCGACAATATCCAGCAGCCCCTCGATCTTTTCGATCACATAGATGCCTGCGGAGGAAACATAGGACACATCCAGGCAGATCACCCGATCCTCCCTGACCGCCGCAATGGCGTTCCAATAGTCGGGATTCTTCTCAAAGGCCTGCTGCATCAGCTCCCTCTGATAGTCCGCACTGCCGGAACCGACACAGAAAAGATAATCCGGATCATAGCTGAGCATCTGCTCCATATCCACCTGGGCAAGGGATGCCCCCTCGTTGCGATAGACATTCTCAAAGCCGATCATCTCCACCATGGAACCCAGGGTACCGTTCTTGGTCTGGGCGTAGTGGCTTGTGGGGCTGTTGGACTGAAGCACCAGGGCCGTAAGCCCCGCATAGCGGGAGCGGGTCTGGGGCAGCCGGGCTTCCAGGGCATCAAATCGGGCCATCAACTCCCGGCCTGCAATCACGCTTTCCGGCGTCATATCGAAGGCATCCACCAGGGCCTGGGTCTGCATCTTCACGGATTCATAGGAGACGGTGTGCCCCGCATAGACATAGTAAACCGTAACGCCCAGGCTTTCCAGGGCCGCACCGGCGGTGTCCCGGGGGGCGGAGGCCAGCAGCACCAGATCCGGCTCCAGGGCCAGCACCGCTTCGAAATCATAGTCCTCCCCCATGACGGAGAAGGTCACGGATTCGCTGTTGTTCACCAGATCCTCCGGCCAACGCACCACCGTGCTGATGGGCACGCCGACGATATTGGCTCCCAGCGCGTGAAGTGCCAGCACCGGTGTGGTGGACAGGCAAACGATCCGTTCCGGGGCCTGATCCAGCACCAGGGTGTCTGTAAAGCCCAGGGCCTGCATATCCTCGGAATACGCCAGCGCAAACCGGGTATCCACCACAACCGGCGCTTCCGTCTGGGGCGTGGCAACCGTTGTGGAAGGTGCCGTGGCCTCCGATACCTCCGGCTGAACCGGGGCATCGGTCTGTTCCGCCTGCTGGGTCGTGCAGGCGCTGAGGCTCAGCAGCATCGCCACTGCCAAAAGCCATGTGATCCCTTTTTTCATACCCTTTCTCCTTGTGCAATGATTTTCCGGACCAGCGCCTTGGGACTCCGGCGGCCTTTCCTCAGGTTTTTGCGGGAAATCGGCCTTGGGATCACGCCCCACCTGCATGACCTTGCAGCCCAGGTTGGAGGTGGTGGTGGATTTTCCGGTGCCGCCCTTGCCATAAATGGCGATTTTTCTCATATATATTCTTTCCTTTTCCGGAATCGCAAATAACAAGGGGCAAAACGCCCCTTGTTACTGCGATGAATCAAAACCTTAGTACAAAACGCGCTTCTTCATAGTCCGCACAGTCCCTGTGGCCAGGGCTGCCAGCACCAGCAGCGTGCCCCACAGAACCAGATCGCTTTCGTCGCCGGTAACGGGGTTATCGTAGACCTTGTTCCAGTCGATATTCAGCGTTGCCTCCAGCACGCTGCCATCGGAGAGCACCTGGGCGCTGGCGCCGCCGAACTGGCAACCGCCCATGGCGGTCATGTAGCAATCCAGCTCCGCTGTCAGCATATAGGTGCCAGGCTCCAGATCCTTCAGGTCGGAGACGGAAATCACCGTCGTCTTGGGCGGCTCGGTCTCCTCGGGCTGGGTTTCCTCGGGCAGGGTTTCCTCGGGCTTGGTCTCCTCCGGCTCGGTGGCATCGGGGGTCTCATCGTCTGCATCGCCCTTGTCCATATCGTCCTCAGGTTCCTCCACCAGGGTCAGAACGATGGAGAAGGAGGTGCCATAGCCATTGCCACTCATGGCATTGGTCAGGGGGCGGTTCATTTCGATGGTCTTACCGTCGGCACTGAGGGTTCCCTCCCAGGAGGTTCCGTCCGTTGCCGTAATGGTCAGCTTGCCCTCTTCCAGGGTATAGGTACCGCTGTCCTGCAGGCCCTCGGCGCTCAGGCTGTCACCGGTGCCGTAGCGGCAGTGGAAGGCATAGGTTCCGTTTTCCTTCAGCTCCAGGGTGAAGCTGTATTTCAGGGACATGGGCATTCCCCCGGGCTGGTAGGTATGGGTACCCTGGTAGGTACGCACCTTGCCGGTCTCCGGTGTTTCGGGAGTTTCCGGCGTCTCGGGGATCTCATGGGTCTCCCCGGTTCCGCCGTTTTCTCCGTCACTGCCGCCCTGGGCATACCAGGTCAGCGTTCCGCCGTAGTCGGCCAGCATTTTCTCCGTCCAGGTGGCGTTGTTGCCAGGGTAATAGCAGTCAGCCGTCACGCCCTTGAAGGCCAGGCCGGAAATGTTGGGGGCATCCCCCGCAAAGGTGATCTTGGTCAGTGCCGTGCAGTTCTGGAAGGCAAAGCCGCCAATCTGGCTGACACTGGCGGGAATCTGAATCTCCTCCAGGCCGGTGCAGCCATAGAAAGCACCGGCGCCGATGGCCTCCAGCTTCTCTCCCAGGGACACGGTTGCCAGCTTGGTGCAGCCACGGATGGCATAATCCTTCAGCTCCACCACACCGGGGAGCACCAGCTCCTCCAGATTGGTGCAGCCGTAAATGCCGTAGCCGGCCACGGTAGTCACACTGGCCGCCGCCTGGATGCTGGTCAGGCTGGAAGCCAGCATGAAGGCACGCTCACCGATGCCGGTCACGCCATCTTCCAGCACCACCGCGGTGATGGTGCCTTGGTAATCCTTCCAGGGGGTGCTACCATAATTATAGTTGTCCATGGCTCCGGTGCCGGAAATAGTCAGAACCTGATCCGCACCCAGAACCCAGGTCAGATTGGGGCCGCAGGTACCGGAGGCCAGGGGCTTATCCTGCTCCTGGGAGCCGTCCTCCCCATCTTCCCCGGAACCGGGGGTGTAGTCCGCGTTCTTCAGGGTGATGTCATGGGTCGTGCCCTCACCGCTGGCGCTCATGGACTGGCTCAGGGCCCGGCACATGGTGACGGTGCCGGCCTCATAGGTGCCGGTGATGGTCTTGCCCACATAGCTGCTGACATTGCAGTCAGTCACCGTCAGGGTCAGCTGGCCATCCGCCACGGAATAGGTGCCGCTGTCGATCAGACCGTCGAAGCTGCTGCCGCTGACGGCGTAGGTGGACTTGAAGCTGTAGGTGCCATCGGCTTTCAGCTCCAGGGTATAGCTGTAATCAATGGCCATGGGCATTCCCCCGGGGGTATAGCTGTGGCTGCCGGTGTAGGTACCCACATATTCCGCCCCGTCAGGCTCCGCCGCCCAGGCGGAAGTCCCCACCAGCGAGAACACCATAACAAGTGCGAGCATCGCACTCAAAACTTTGCGCATAATATTTCCTCCTTCATACGCTCGCTTTTTCTTTTAGTTAGCGTCCGCTAACCATTTCGGCACCAGTATAGCAGACCCTCCCACCTTTGTCACCCCCATCTTTGTCGCAGGAACGCAACAAAGATGGGGAGGTTTCGCCGGAAACCTCCCCATCTTTCCTTGCAGGTTAGCCTTCGCTAACCTATTCCCAGTAAATTCCGCCGGTTGCAATTCTGCAACAGATCATATCATCATGGTGAAAATCACCTGAACCGGCTCCCGTTCCCCGGGACACAGGAGTTGCAGCCCCACACTGCCGTGGAGGATCTGCCCTACCCCCGTGCCAAAATTCAGAAAGGTCAGCGCCTCCGCCGGGAAGGAAAACAGGTCCCCGCCGGACTCCGCATCCACGAACCAACCATTGGAAAAATATCGCAGTCCTGTAACCTTCCCCGGAGTCTCCTCTCCGCCGGTGGGGCCCGCTATATTCACACACCGCAAATGCACCGTTCCCACCCCATTTTCCACCCGGAGGGTGCAGGGATGGGCAAAGCCCTCGTTGGCCGGGGAAATATTGTGGCCATCTATGACCTGCTCCCGGTAGAGGACATAGGGGATCTGGTAGGTTCCCGCCTGGAGGAGACGGCACACCACCGCGCCGCTGAACCGGCGCTTATCCCGCAGCGCATATTTCAGCCGGAACCGGCTTTCGCTGCTGCGAACCACATCCATCGTCCCCTCGGTGCAGAATCTGGCCCAGACCAAGGCATCCTGCCGGGCACTGTCCGGATCCACACCTTCGTATAGCAAATGATTCATGGACACCTCCAGCCGGGCATCATACCGCCGGGCGGCCCGGCGGCCTGCTTCCGTCAGGCAGGGCTTTCTTGGGTTTGTCCGATCGATCAGCCCCTCCCCTTCCAGGCCGGCCATGATCCGGCTGATGACATATTTCTCTTTTCCCAGGGTTCGGGAGATTCCGGTGACCGTGCCGTTGGCACCATCGGCTTTCAGCAGACACAGCAGCACCCGCAGCTTCAGGATCTGTGTATTTTCTTCCACGATGTAACCTCTTTCTATCAATTATTAGTTATCTTCCGCTAACCTATTGTGTTAAAAAAACGGCCGTTTGCCCATGCCCAGGCCCTGTCCATTGTGCCCTTGCCCCCTGCCCTTGTCAATAGGCTTTTCAACCCTTTGCTTTCCCTATACGCAACTGTGTGCTCCAAGGATTTTTACCAGAAGAACCTGGACGATGCTATGGAAATGTGCTATAGTAATGATATCAGCGCCCTATCAGACGGAGATGCCCGCCTTGATTCAGGCGAAAGCCAATTCAATTTTTTTCAAATGAAAGGAGACCCATAAAAACCATGAAACACAAGATCGCCCTAAC
>CAYRYT010000058.1:0-10215 GCA_964428625.1 uncultured Oscillospiraceae bacterium
ACCCCCTCCGGCAAAAATCGGAGATTTTTGCCACCTCCCCCTACCAGGGGGAGGCATTAGCTGGTGCGACCATCCGACTCCCTACCCTCTACCAGGGGGAGGCTTTGGCCGGTGCAACTCCCCTGGCAGGGGGAGGTTTTCCGGGGCAACGGTATGTCCTCAGGCCATTTCCGTATTCAGGGTCTTGCCGCCCAGGATATGGAAATGCAGGTGGGGCACGGTCTGACCGGCATCGGGCCCGCAATTAGACACCACCCGGTAGCCATTCTCCAGGCCCGCCTCCCGGGCGATCCGGGGGATCAGGGTAAAAATATGAGCCACCAGGTCGCTGTTGCTCCCGTCGATGGCGGAGCAGTCGGGAATGTGGACCTTTGGGATCACCAGAATGTGGGTGGATGCCTGAGGCGCAATGTCCCGGAAGGCCAGGACCCGGTCATCCTCGTACACCTTGTTGGAGGGGATCTCCCCAGCCACGATTTTGCAGAACAGACAATTCATATGGATATTCCTCCCATTTTAAAATCCAAACACGCTGAAAACCCCGGTGCTGGCCAGGGCCATAATCAACCCCGCCATGACCACCCCCAGGGACACGGAGGCAGCGGTGGTTTTCAGCCCCATATCCAGGAAGCTGGCCGCCAGGGCCCCGGTCCAGGCACCGGTGCCGGGAACGGGAATGCCCACAAAGAGCATGAGGGCGACGAACAGGCCTCCCCGACCGGTCTTGGCCACCAGCTTCTGGCCGGCACGCTCTCCCTTCTCCAGGAAAAAGCGGCAGAATTTCCCAATATAGGGCTTGTTCTGACCCCATTCCAGGAATTTCCGGGCAAAGAAGTAAATAAAGGGGACGGGTACCATGTTCCCCAGGACACACACCGCCAGACTCCGGAAGAAGGGCAGATCCATTCCGAGGGCCACGGGGATGGCACCCCGCAGTTCCACCAGGGGAATCATGGAAATAAAAAATACGAGAAGATAGGGAAGCATTCGATCACCTTTGTCGGGAAATTTGCTGTCATTGTATCATGTTTCCTCCCCCGGCGCAACGGGGGATTTTTTGTCAGACCCCGGCAGCTGCCCGCTCCTCCGGCCGGCTCCAGGTCAGGCCCCGGGGATAGAAGAAGCGCAGCTTCTCCGGGGCGATTTCCATGGTCACCCGATCCGTCAGCAGCAGCTCCCCGTCCAGATTCACAGGGGTCTGCCGGTCGCAGAGGATTTCGATGGAACGAGTGCGCAGATGCTCGATGTACTGGGGATAGTCGGCGTACTTGCCGTCCTTATACTTGCCCACCACCTGGGCCACCAGCAACCGGCTGACCTTCTTCACCACCAGCACATCCAGCAATCCGTCGGCCGGATCCGCCTGGGGCACGGGATTGAAGCCGCCGCCGTAGAACCGGCCGTTGCACACACAAACCAGGGTCTGATCCCCATCCAGGGTGCGGCCATTGACCTTCACCACATAGTGCTCCGCCACGCCCTTGATGGTATTGACCACCGTGGAAGCGGCGTAGGCCCAGAAGCCCTGGAGGAAGGGCAGACGCTTATAGTTGGCCGCATCCGTGCCGATCCGGGCATCCAGGCCCACGGAGCTGATGTTGATGGCATACCGGTCGTTGCAGCGGATCATGTCGAACTCCGTTTCCTCCGCGTCCAGGAGCCGGTCCAGGTCAAAGAAGGCCTTGGGCTCATCAAAAAGGCGGACGAAATCGTTGCCGCTGCCCCCGGAAAAGACGGTGACGGCAGCATTGGGGCATCCCGCCGCCCCGGAGGCGACCTCGTTGAGGGTGCCGTCGCCGCCGCAGGCATAGATCCGGCAGGGATGGCCGGACTGGGCCAGAACCCGGGCCAGCCGACGGCAGTCTCCGGGGCCCTCGCTGACGGCGATGCGGTAATCCCGGATGCCGTGGCGCTCCATCGTCTCCCGGATCTGCTGGGAGTAGGTTTCCGTGCGGTCGTGACTGCCTGCGGCAGGATTGATGATAAACAGGTGGGTCATGGAAAAACCTCCGGTTCTCTTTTTTGATGATGAAAAGGGGAAGCGCAGTTTATAGGCGCCCCTTGGCAAAGGAGAGGAAAATCTGGCTCCCCTTGGCAAGGGGAGCTGTCATGCGGACACCATGACTGAGGGGATGGAAGCTACCGACTACCGCAGTCGTTCCGACCTTCGACCCCCTCCGGCAAAAATCGGAGATTTTTGCCACCTCCCCCTACCAGGGGAGGCCTGGACTGACGGCCTTACTTTTTTCTCTTATTCTCCGTGAACATATAATAATCGCACTTGATCATGCCATTATAGAGCTTGCGCTTCTTGTCCGCCCGCTTGCCGAAATAATGCTCAAACTCCGGCTCGGAGGTAATGACATACTTCTTCCAGCCGTCGGCGTAGCGCACATGCTTGCCAAAGGCGGCATAGAGCCGCTGGGCGCTCTGCTGCTCCATCATCCGCTGGCCATAGGGGGGATTGCAGATGATAATGCCCTCCCCGGCGGGCAGATCCATCTTGGTGGCATCGCCGTCGGTGAACTTGATGCAGTCGGCAACCTTGGCCTTCTGGGCGTTGTGGGCCGCCAGGGAGACGCATTGGGGATTGTTATCCGTGCCCAGGATGCGGTAGCTGCCGTGGAACTCCTTATCCTTGGCCTCAGTGCGGACCCGGCCCCAGACCTCTGCCGGGATCCAGGGATAAGCCTCCGCCATAAACCGGCGGTACAGGCCCGGTGCCCGGTTCTTGGCGATCATAGCCGCCTCAATGCAGATGGTGCCGCTACCGCAGAAGGGATCCCACACGAAATCCCGGCCACGATACCGGGCCAGCTGGACCATGGCCGCCGCCAGTGTCTCCCGCAGGGGGGCTTCGTTGCCCTGAGCCCGGTAGCCCCGTTTGTGGAGGCCGGGGCCGGTGGTATCCAGATACAGGGTCACCTGATCGTTCATAATGGAGAACTGGAGCTGGTACTTGAGCCCTGTCTCCGGGAGCCAGGACATGCCGTATTTCTCACCCAGCCGCCGGGAGGCTGCCTTCTTGATGATGGCCTGGCAGTCCGGCACGGACATGAGCTGGGAATTGAGGCAGTGACCCTTCACGGGGAACGCACCCTCCTTGGGGATGAAATCCTCCAGATTGGTGCGGTAGACACCCTGGAACAGCTCCTCAAAGCTCTTGGCCTGGAACTGGGCCAGGATCAGCAGCACCCGCTCGCCGGTGCGCAGGCAGACATTGGCCTTGGCCAGGGCCTCCGCCCCGCCGGAGAACAGCACCCGGCCGTTCTCCACCCGGACATTCTCCAGGTCCAGGCGCCGGAGCTCATCCCCGGCCAGGCCCTCCAGGCCGAACAAACAGGGGACGGAAAATTCAAATTGAGACATAAAACCTCCAAAAATGAAATCAAATTGATGGATTCGTGAATGTATAAACAGGGGAAATGACCGAAGGCTCCCCTTGCCAAGGGGAGCTGTCATGCGGACAGCATGACTGATGGGATTGAAGCCCGGATTCCGCAAAATGTCGATCAGTTCCACCATGCCCAGGTAGGGGCCGATTCTTAATCGGCCCGAAAGGGAACGATATTTGAGCGTCCCCGCCGAGCCGGAAAGCCTGGTAACGGAGGCTCCCCTTAGCAAGGGGAGCTGTCGGCCGATCAGGCCGACTGAGGGGATTGAAATCACCGACTACCCCAGTCGTTCCGACCTTCAACCCCCTCCGTCACGGCGTTCGCCGTGACACCTCCCCCTACCAGGGGGAGGCTTTGGCTGGTGCAAACCTTCTCCCCCCTACCAGGGAGGGAAGGCCTCAGGGAATGATCTTGCTTTTTTTCAGGTAGCGCTCCTCCTCGGAGAACACGCAGCCGCAGTATTTCTGCATATAGAACCCGTGCTCCCGGGCAAAATTCTGGCCATCCTTAAAATAGGGCCGGAAATCCCGATAGAGGAAGGCCACTCCGTAGGCCTGGGCCGCCCGCTGGGCCGTCTCCCGCATCAGCTCGTGGTTCTGATAAGGGCTGATGAACAGGCTGGAGGTAAAGCTGTCGAAACCCAGGTCGTGGGCCTGTTTTGCCGCCTCGAAAAGGCGGATCTCGTAACATTTGCCGCACCGGTTGCCGATATCCTCCGCCACCGCCCGGACAAAGGGCCGCAGGGCATAGTCGTTTTTCTCAATGAGGGGCAGGTCGATGGTGGATGCGTACTCCCGCAGGCAGTTCCGGCGGGCACGGTATTCCGTAAAGGGATGGATATTGGGGTTGAACCAGAAGCCGCTGACTTCGTAGTGGTCACCCCGGAGCACCTCGATGCACTGGTTGGCGCAGGGGGCACAGCAGATGTGAAGCAGGGTGTTCATAATTGCCTCCATAATGTTTCCTTGTATTGGGATAGAGAACCTGTCGGTTCCTAGGCTCCCCTTGCCAAGGGGCGCTGTCGATCGAACAGGCCGACTGAGGGGATTGAAGCTAACGACTACCCCAGTCGTTCCGACCTTCGACCCCCTCCGTCACGGCGTTTGCCGTGACACCTCCCCCTACCAGGGGGGGAGGCAGGCGCGGCCAGGGGCCGCGACGGGCCGATTAAGAATCGGCCCCTACACCGGCGGGTCACATCCATCCGACTGCTGGGGATATCGTTACCTTCAACCCCCTCCGGCAAAAATCAGAGATTTTTGCCACCTCCCCCTGCCAGGGGGAGGCTTTGGCTGGTGCAACGCTTTACCTCTCCCTACCAGGGGGAGGCTTTATCCCATAGATTCCAGTTTTGCCAGGACCTGGCAGAAATAATCCGGCAACGGCGCAAACACCATGACGGTTCTGCCGTCCCGGGGATGGCGGAAGCACAGGGCACCGGCGTGGAGGCACTGGCTCTCCTGGCCCAATTCCTTCTTCTTGTGGCCGTAGACCATATCGCCCAGAATGGGATGGCCGATGTGGGCCATATGAACCCGGATCTGGTGGGTTCGGCCGGTCTCCAGCTTGCAGCGGATATGGGTATAGCCCCGGTACTGCTTCACCACCTCCCAGTGGGTGACAGCCCGCTTGGAATTGCGCTGGGTGACGCACATCTTCTTCCGGTCCGTAGGATGGCGGCCAATGGGAGCATCCACCGTGCCGCTGTCCTCCCGGAAGGAGCCGCAGACAATGGCCTCATAGGTTCGGGCCATGGTATGGTCCTGGAGCTGGCTGGCCAGAACGGCATGGGCCAGATCATTCTTCGCCACCGCCAGCAGGCCGGAGGTATCCTTGTCGATGCGGTGGACGATGCCCGGCCGCAGCTCCCCGTTGATGCCGGACAGATCATCCCCCAGGGCATGGAGCAGGCCGTTGACCAGGGTATCATTCTGATGTCCCGCGGCGGGGTGGACCACCAGGCCCTTGGGCTTGTTCAGCACCAGCACATCCTCGTCCTCATAGACAATGTCCAGATCCATGGCCACGGGCTGGATATCCACAGCCTTGGGCTCCGGGGTTTGGTACTGAACCACATCCCCCACATTTAATTTGTCGTTTTTCTTGCCAGGCTTGCCGTTGCGCAGAACCAGGCCCTCCTCAATGAGCTTCTGGGCACCGGAGCGGCTCAGCCCTTCCCCGGCCCGAGCCAGAAAGGCATCCAGCCGTTCCCCGGCCTGATCTGGATACAGAGTCATCACGCCTTCTTTTTCTCCTCCTTCCAGAATTCCTTGTTCCACAAAACCAGGTGGGCCACCAGCAGGATGCAGCCGCAGGTGATGAAGCAATCCGCCACATTGAATACGGGAAACTCCATAAAGTCCAGGGCGATCATATCCACCACATAGCCCAGGCGCACCCGGTCGATCATATTTCCCAGGCCGCCGGCATAGACGGCCACCACGCACCACCGCTCAAAGGCGGTGAAGGGGAGGGCCTTGCGCCGGAATTCCCAGATAACGGCAACGGTAAACACCAGGAAAATCAGAGCAAACAGCCACTGCTGGCCCTGAAACGCAGAAAAGGCGGCGCCGGTATTCTGCACATAGGTCAGATGGAACAGCCCATCCACCCCGGGGATCCCCGTATACAGGGGAATATGCTGCACCACCAGATATTTGGTGACCTGGTCCAGAATCACCACGAAAGCGGCAAACAGCGCCGCCAACAAATAAGCCATGGGAAGTCCCTCCTAATTTGCTTATATCTTGTTCTATCATAGCACAGAATCGGGGAAAATGCAAAACAATCTGCACCTTTTCCCAAAAAACATAAAAAACCCGCCCCAGGTATTCCCGGGACGGTGCTGCAAGAGCCGAAATTAAAAAAATCACCCTGAAAAATCCCCATGGGAGCGCTGTACAAACCCCGGGGTTTCGTATATAATAAAGCCGAATCGCTTTCGGGGGTGATAGACCCTATTCTATCACAATTCCCCGAAAAAGCAAGGGGGAACTTCGACGATTTCCCTAAAATCTCATAGAGGAAATTGGTGAAAATAACAATGAAATTTGCGTTTTATACCCTGGGCTGCAAGGTCAACCAATATGAGACCCAGGCCATGGAGCATTTTCTTCGGGAGCTGGGCCACGAGATCGGCACCTTCGACGAGGCCTGCGACGGCTATGTGATCAACACCTGCTCCGTCACCGCCGTGGCCGACAAGAAAAACCGGGCGGTAATCCGCCGGATCCGCAAGGCCCAGCCCCAGGCCATTCTGGGTGTGTGCGGCTGCTATCCCCAGCATGAGGCGGAGGTGGTCCGGGACCTGGGTGCCGATGTGCTGGGCGGCAGCGGTGGCCGGGAGCAATTCATCCGGGATCTGCTGGCGGCCTGCGCCGATCGGCAGCGCCATGAGCACCTGGATCAGGCCCTCCGCCGCCGGGAATTTGAAACCCTCCCCGCCGGTGGTCTGGAAAACCGGACCCGGGCCATGCTGAAGGTTCAGGACGGGTGTGTGAATTTCTGCACCTACTGCATCATCCCCTACACCCGGGGCCCCATTCGCTCCGCACCCCTGGCGCTGGCGCTGGAACAGGCCCGGGGGCTGGCAGACCAGGGCTACCGGGAGATCGTGGTGACGGGGATCGAAGTTGCCTCCTGGGGTGTGGATTTGCCGGGAAAGCCCCCGGTGACGGACCTCATCGAGGCTATCTGCGCCGCCCTGCCCCAGGTTCGCATTCGCCTGGGCAGTCTGGAACCCCGGATCGTCACGGAGGACTTCTGCCGGCGGCTGAAGGGATATACCAATCTGTGCCCCCAGTTCCACCTGTCCATGCAAAGCGGCTGCGATACGGTGCTGGCCCGGATGAAGCGGAAATACGACACCGCCCGGTACTATGAAAGCGTCACCCGCCTGCGGGAGGCCTTCCCCGGTTGCGCCATCACCACGGATATGATCGTCGCCTTCCCGGGAGAGACGGAGGAGGAGTACCGCCAGAGTCTGGATTTCATTCGCAAATGCGCCTTTGCGGATATGCACATCTTCCCCTATTCCCGGCGGCCGGGAACCCCGGCGGACAAAATGCCCGGCCAGCACAGCAACGCCACCAAGGAGGCCCGGAGCCGGGAGGCCATTGCCCTGGCGGCGGAAATGAGCCAGGCCTACCGCCAAGCCCTGGTGGGGCAGACGATGGATGTTCTGTTTGAGGAAGCGGAAGGGGATTATTATGTGGGCCATGCCCCCAATTATGTGAAGGTCTATGTCACCGGCCGGGATCTGCACAACTGGATCCGCCCGGTCACCGTCACCGCCCTCCACCAGGACGGTGTCCTCGCCGCCTTCCAGCCCGAATAATCCCCGGGTAGCGGCTCCCCTTGGTAAGGGAGAGTCAAAAGAAGGCTCCCCTTGGTAAGGGGAGCTGTCATGCGGACAGCATAACTGAGGGGATTGAAGGTCAGACATTCGCAAAGGCGCGGCCCCTGGCCGCGACGGGCCGATTAAGAATCGGCCCCTACTGGGTGCAGCGCAACCATCCGGCTACCGTGGAACTTCGTCACCTTCAACCCCCTCCGGCAAAAATCGGAGATTTTTGCCACCTCCCCCTACCAGGGGGAGGCATCTTAGGCCCCCTTAGCAGGGGGAGGCTTTGCGGGCCGATTGGGAATCGGCCACTACCCGGGTGCATCACACCCAACCACCTCAGGAAGGAGGCTTATACCATGCCCGAAGAATTCAAAAAACGCCCCTGCTGCCTGGGTCTGCTGGCCCATGTGGATGCGGACAGACGAGAACTATTTTGAAAAACTATTGATATTACTGGCTTTTTCGACTTTTACACGCTCTCTTTCCGTTGTATATTTGAGATTTTAATGCCCGTTAAGATATACTGAAGCTACAAAGGAGGGCTGAACGATGATGAAGAACAAAAAACGATACCTCTATCTAAATTATGACGAAACCCGTCTTGTACTGCGAAGCCTGATCCGCTTTAAGAACAAGCTGCAGCAACAGGGCCACTATACCGACTGCGTGGACGAGCTGATCCTAAAGCTGTCAGATGCCTTATAACGCCACAACTTAATATTTGCATACATAGCCGTTTATTCCGTAAAAAGAGTAAACGGCTTTTTTCATTTCCATACATAGCCGTCCATTCACCGTGGGCGGCTAAATCTATGTAAAGGAGGAACCCATCTATGGCGAAAACAAAGGTGATTGCCGTAGCCAATCAAAAAGGCGGCGTTGGGAAAAGCACGACTGTGTATAACCTGGGCGCTGGTCTGGCGATGCACGGCAAACGGGTCTTACTTGTGGATGTAGACCCACAGGGGGATTTGACCAAGATGCTGGGCCACCGAAAGCCCCATGATATGCCGCTGACACTCGGTAATGCTATGAACGATATTGTAGCGGGCGTCAGCGGCAAGGAGCATACTGAGATCCTGCATCATTACGAGGGCTTCGATTTTGTCCCCGGCAACCGTACCCTGTCAGCCGTCGAGGTTGGTCTGGTCAATACCATGTGCCGTGAAACCGTGCTGCGGCGATATGTTGATAGTGTAAAAGGCGGTTACGATTATGTGCTGCCGGATTGCCGACCTTCCCTCGGTATGCTGGTCATCAATGCGCTTTCCGCTGCGGACTATGTGTTGATCCCGGTGCAGGCGGATTATCTGGCCGCTGAGGATATGACGGAGCTGATTGGTACAGTGGAGAGCATCAAGCAGCAAATTAACCCTAAGCTGAAGGTCGGCGGTATTTTTCTGACGATGGCCAACGAAACCAATTTCCGTAAGGATGTGGTGGCTTCGTTAAGGGCCAACTTCGGGAAAAGCCTGCCGGTGATGCAGACGGTCATCCCCGCAACGGTTCGGCTGGCAGAGATCAGCACAGCGGACAAGAGCATCTTTTCCCACGAACCCAGGGGCCGCGCAGCCGACGCTTATCGCAATCTGGTAAAGGAGGTAATGGACATTGGAGAAAAAAAGCGTATCAAATCTGCTGACCTCAGTCGATAGTCTGTTCACCACTCAGGCCCAGCGCGATGAAGCCAAGCGCGAAACGGTCATGGAAATCCCCATTGCCGAAATCAGCGAATTTCCCGATCATCCGTTCAAGGTTCGGATGGATGCCAGTATGCAGGAGTTGGTGGAGAGCGTACAGGAGCGTGGAGTTTTGGTGCCTGCTCTTGTAAGGCCCAAGCCTGACGGCGGCTATGAGATGATTGCAGGCCACCGGAGAATGAGAGCAAGCGAGCTTGCAGGCAAAGCGAGTATCTGCTGTATAATCCGCGAACTGACGGACGATGAAGCCACCATTATCATGGTTGACTCCAACTTGCAGCGTGAACAGCTTTTGCCGTCGGAGAAAGCATTTGCTTATAAGATGAAGCTAGATGCCATAAAGCGGCAGGGTGTTCGTACAGATTTAACTTCGGACCCAGTGGGACCGAAGTTAAGCGGAGCCAGGTCTAACGAAGAACTGGCACAGCAAAGCAACGATAGCGCAACGCAGATTAAGCGTTATATCCGCCTGACCTACCTTATCCCTGAACTGTTGCTCAGTACATATGTACCCTGTGTTGTTGTGTTTCCACCTTCCAGAGTTAAGGTGTTTCCTTCTATGGTGAAGATATACTGCGCATCTTTTGCTCCTTCATAGTTGAAGTCGATGCTGAGATTATTGTCTGTTATGGAATATGTAAATTCATATTCAGCAGAAGGAAGTACCATTGCGCCTTTTCCGCCATCGTAGAATTCATAAGCTGTAACCTCATCCATATACCACTTTGGAAAAGGGTGTTTATACCATTGAGATGTTTACCAAACGCAACGAGAC
>CAYRYT010000059.1:0-10098 GCA_964428625.1 uncultured Oscillospiraceae bacterium
ACCACGGCTTGCCCATTGAGCGTGCCATCGAAAACTTCTTGGAGTTTTCGATGGCACGCTCAATGGGCAGGCCGTGGTTGTCCCAGCCGGGGACATAGGGCGTGTAGAAGCCCATCATAGCATGGCTGCGGACGATAAAATCCTTCAGGGTCTTGTTTAGGGCGTGACCCATGTGGATATAGCCGTTGGAGAAGGGAGGGCCGTCGTGGACCACGAACCGGGGCAGGTCCTTGTTCTTCTCCAGCATGGTTTCATAGAGATTCTGTTCTTCCCACCGGGCCAGCATACCGGGCTCCCGGGCGGGCAGACCGGCCTTCATGGGGAAGTCGGTCTTGGGGGTGATGATCGTGTTTTTATATTCCATTGAAATAACCTCCGTTGTGAATTCCAAATTACCCCCTTTTTGGGGGGTAAAAAAAGCGCCTTTGTCTCCCGTTGCAAGAGACAAAGGCGCGTGACCTCTGCGGTACCACTCTCGTTCCGCCCTGGGGCGGCACTCAAATGCGCTGTATCGGGCGAACCCGGCGCAGCCTACCACCCCAGGAGGGGCTTCGGTGCGCAGCTCCAAGGTGATACGCCGGAGTCGTCGCCTGCTGCCTCGCACCCAACGGCAGCTCTCTGAAAAGCGGCAGATCCCCTCGCCTGTCCTTGTCACAGCCTGGGAATATGATGATTACTTATGACCCACATCGTAGTTCCGGCCAAACTGGAGGTTGGCGAACTTGCTGGTGGTGTCGGAAGCGGGATGCCGGGGCTCCACCTTGGGAGCGGGCTCCTCGGTGGTGCCCACCAGAGCCTCCAGGCTCATGGAGATCTCATTGGCCACAGCAGCGGCCTGGGCATCCAGCTCGGGGGTCTTATCCTCGGAGCGCTCATAGTCGAAGGCGGGCTGAGCCGCCTTGGGAGCGGGCCGGTTGGCCTCCTTGATCCGGTCCAGGGCCTGGACGCAGGCGCTGATCTGGGCCTTGATCTCGTCGATCTTCTGGGCGGCAGCCACCTTAGCCTCCTCAACCCGGGCATTCTCCGCGGCGATGAGGGCGTCGGCGTTCTTGGCATTCTCCGCGGCGGCGGCATTGGCCTCGGTGAGCATCTTGGTGCACTTGGCCTCCGCCTCCTTGACCATGAGATCGCAGGTCTTCTGGGCGTTGACGATGGCATCCTTCATGGAGGCCTCGTTCTTCCGGTACTCCTCCAGCTTGCCCACCAGAACACGCATCTTGCTCTTGAGCAGGGCGTTTTCCTTGTAAAGGGTCACATAGTCCTCCGTCAGGGGCTCCAGCAGCTCGTCCACGGATGCGGTATCGTAGCCGTTGAAAGCAGCCTTCTTGAAGGAAATCTGATCGATTTGCTGCGGTGTAAACATATCACGGGTTCCTTTCTGGAATGTTAGATGTAGCTTTCCACTTCACTCTGGAAGGCTTCCAGATCCCCGACAATGTCCATATTGTGGGGGCAGAACAGGTAAGTGCACTGGGCAATCTTCTTGACCTTGCCGTCCAGAGAATAGACGCAGCCGGAGAGGAAGTCCACCACCCGGCGGGTCAGGGCCTTGTCCACATTCTCCATGTTGAGAATGACAGCCTTCTTGGTCCGGAGCTGGTCGGCAGCCTTGGCGGCATCGTCAAAGGCCTTTGCGTGGAAGAGCACCACTTCCTGCTTGCCGGAATTGGCACCCATGCCCACCACACTGCCGCTGAAGCCGGTGGAAGCGGGAGCAGCCGCGGGGGCGGTGAAGTCCAGGCTCACATCCTCGGAAGCGGAGAAGGCAGGGGTCCGGCGGGCCCGGGGAGTCTCCTCAGCGGGTTCCTCATCGTACCCGTCCAGTTCCTCGTCGTATTCCTCATCGTACTCGTCGTCCCCATAGGGCTGGGCGAACTTCTTGACATTATCCCAAAAACTCATATTATCTATATCCTCCTGTATCAACACATCAACTTAGGGATGGGTTTTGCTGTATGCGCGGGGGCCGAAGATGCCGGTCCCGATTCGAATCATGGTACTGCCGCAGGCAATGGCCTGGGAGAAATCCCCGGACATACCCATGGACAATACATCTACCCATACATTATCGTATTTTTTTCCCTTTATGTCAACAGAAAGATTACAAATTCTTTCAAAAAATTTCTGGGAATCGGCAGAATTTTCGCAAATCGGGGGTATTGCCATGAGTCCCCGCACCCGAATATTACCAAATTTCCCCATTTCTCCCAGCGCCGGTGCCATTTCCTCCGGGAGGAACCCGGATTTACTGGCCTCGTAGCCCACATTCACTTCCAACAGCACATCCTGGCAGATCCCCTGGGCGGCGGCTTCCCGGTCAATGGCAGCCAGCAGCCGCAGGCTGTCCACACTCTGGATGAGGTCCACCTTCCCCACTACCTGGCGCACCTTGTTGGTTTGCAGATGGCCGATGAAATGGACGGGGGCGCCGGCGTAGGCGTTCTGTTCCAGCTTGGCGGTCAGCTCCTGGACCCGGTTCTCCCCGCAGCAATCCAACCCGGCGGCAATGGCCGCCCGGACGGCCTGGGCATCGTTCATTTTGGTAGCGGCGCAGAGCCGGATCTCCCCGGGATCCCGGCCGCAGGCCCGGGCGGCGGCATCCATTTCCCGGCGGATACGGGCGATATTTTCGGCTATGGACATAGACATTCTCCTTTTCTGAGTCTGGGTGATAGCAAAAAGACGGCGGATCCCCTCCGTCGCCTTTTGCTGAAATTACATGGGGCTGGCCGCGGCTTTCAGGGGCCGCATGGGTACCAGGGTGGAGATGGCGTGCTTGTAGATCATTTGCTGCTTGCCATCGCTGACCAGAACCACCACAAAGCTGTCATAGCCTGTGATGACTCCCCGGAGTTGGAAGCCGTTCATCAGAAACAGCGTGACGGGAACCTTGTCCCGGCGGCATTCCTTCAAAATGGCATCCTGTAAGTTCATGGTGTCCGGCATATGTAAGAAACCTTCTTTCTGTTGGGATATCCACATTGTAAAGGTTTTCACTTGTCAAAATCCAGCAGAACCTGTCGTGCCTGGGACAGAATTTCTTCCGTTCCCTGTCCCGGCTTTCTGCGCAGCCAGTGGATCCGGTCATTCCGCCGGAACCAGGTGAGCTGACGCTTGGCATACCGCCGGGAGGACTGGCGCACATCCTCCGCCGCCTCCTGAATGGTACACCGGCCTTCCAGGGCCGCCACAAACTCCTTGTAGCCGATGGCCTGGAGGGCAGTGGCCTTCGCCGGAATGCCGGAGGAAAGCAGGTTCTGAATCTCCTCCACCAGGCCCTGCTCCAGCATCATCCCCACCCGGCGGTCGATCCGGTCGTAGAGATCCTGGCGGTTTTCGTCCTCCAGGGCCAGCCACAGCGGCTGGTAGCGGGGCGGGATGGCTTGGGTGCGGCGGTTGTGGGCGGTGATGGTCTCCCCGGTTTCCAGGTAGACCTCCAGCGCCCGGAGGATGCGCTTGCGGTCATGGACCCGGGCAGCAGTCTCCGGGTCGATGGCCCGGAGGCGGGCCATCACGGCCTCCAGCCCTTCGGCATCTGCCTGGGCTTCCAGCCGTTCCCGGACACCGGTGGCGGGGAAGGGGGCAAAGTCGTTGCCCCGGATGAGGGAGTCCATATAAAGGCCGGTGCCGCCGGCAATGATGGCCCGTTTCCCCCGGGCGAGGATATCCTCCACAATGGGGGTGGCCATGGTGCAGTAGCGGCTGACGGAGAAATCCTCCTCCGGGTCAGCCACATCCAGCATATGATGGACAATGCCCTGACGCTCTTCCAGGCTGGGCTTGGCGGTGCCAATGTCCATGCGGCGGTAGACCTGCATGGAATCGCAGGATACCACCTCGCCGTCCAGAGCCTTGGCAAGCTCCACAGCCAGGGCGGTCTTGCCGGAGGCCGTTGGCCCGGCGATGCAGATGATGTTGTTCATAGGCAGTGCGCCTCCTTTTCGGATCGTGCAGGCGGGAACGGGCGTTCCTTATATCCGCTTGAATTGCTTTTCCAGCTGTTTTTTGCTCAGGGAAACGCAGATGGGACGGCCGTGGGGGCAGTATTTCAGGTCCTCCCGGGCCATGACCTGTTTCACCAGGGCCAACAGTTCCTGGTCGCTGGTGACCCACCCGGCCTTGATGGCGGCCTTGCAGGCCACGGTATGAAGCACCTCGTCCCGGACGGTTTCCCGGCTCTCCCGGCGGCCTGCCAGCAGATCCGCCCCGATGGTCTCCAGGGCATCCGGGGCATCGGCGGTGGTCAGATCCATGGGGATCTGGCGCAGGAGGAGGGTGTTGTCACCGAATTCCTCGATCTCGAAGCCCAGCTCCGCCAGCATAGGCCGGTTGTTCAGCAGCTCCGCTACGCATTCCGGGCTAAGGCGGCAGGGGATGGGGGTCAGGAGGGTCTGGCCGGTGATGGCCTCGGGATTGGCCTTGAGCTTATCAAAGAGGATCCGCTCGTGGGCGGCGTGCTTATCGATGAGGAAGGCGTTCTCCCCCTCCTCCACCAGAATATAGGTGCGGTACAGCTCCCCCACCATCCGCCACTGAGGCATCTGGGGCAGCTCCATGGTCACCTGCTCCGGTTCCGCCTCGGGGGCGGGTTCCGGTGCCGGGGGCTGCGGTTCTGCCTTTGGCAGGGGCTTGGGCGGCTCCTGGGCCGTCACCCGGGGCAGGATCACCGGCTCCCGGACGCTTTGGCCAGGGGTTTGCTCCAGCTTGGCTACGGTAACGGCGGCAGCCTCCTTCCGGGGCTGGGGCGCGGATGCCAGGGTATCCAGGTAGGCCCGGTAATCCGGAACCGACATGGTGGTAAAGCCCCCGGCTTTTCCCGGGGCGGCAGGCTTTGCCGCCGGGACGGGGTTCGGCCTCTGGGCCGGAACCGGCTCCGCCGGGGCAGGTGCCGGGGTTTGGAACCGGATCTGGGGCCGGTCTGGGGTCTTGTTCAGCGCCCCCAGAACGCCATAGTGAATACAGTCGAAAACGGCCTTCTCGTTGAGGAATTTCACCTCCGTCTTGGCCGGGTGGACATTGACATCCACCGCTGCCGGGGGCACCGTCAGGTGGAGGACACAGGCGGGGAATTTCCCCACCATCAGCTGGTTCCGGTAAGCCTCCTCCAGAGCGGAGATCAGCAGTTTGGACTTCACCGGCCGGTCATTGACGAAAAAGGTTTGCATGGACCGGCTGGGCCGGGCATCCGTGGGCTTGGAGACGAAGCCGGTGAGGGAATAGGCATCCCAACGGCTCTGCACCTTCACCATCCGGGCGCATTCCCGGCCATAGACGCAGTACACCGCCCCCTCCAGGCCGCCGTTGCCCGGAGTGGAGAGGATCTCCTTCCCATCCCGGAGGAAGCGGATGGCCACTTCCGGATGGGCCAGGGCCTGCTGCTGCACCGCGGCGGCCACCCGGCCGCCTTCCACGGTGTCGGATTTCATAAATTTCATCCGGGCCGGGGTGTTGAAAAACAGATCCCGCACCAGGATGGTAGTTCCATCGGGACAGCCCACCTCCGATTCCTCGGTGACGGCCCCCGCCTCCAGATGGAGGCTGGTGCCCAGGAGACTGCCCGGGGTCTTGGTCATCAGGTCAATACGGCTGACGGAGGCGATGGCCGCCAGGGCCTCCCCCCGAAAGCCGAATGTGGCAATGGCCGCCAGATCCTCCGCCGTGCGCAGCTTGGAGGTGGCATGGCGCAGGAAGGCCGTCCGGGCATCCTCCGGGGCCATACCGCAGCCATTGTCCGTGACCCGCAGGAAGGTCATGCCGCCATCCCGGATCTCCACCGTAATCTGGGAGGCCCCGGCATCCACGGCGTTTTCCAGCAGCTCCTTGACCACGGAGGCAGGCCGCTCCACCACCTCACCGGCGGCAATGAGATTGGCCACATGGGTGGATAATTGTTGAATTTTCGGCATAGGATCACCTCACAGCGTAGATATTCATGGCATTGATGAGCATATGCATCAAGATGGGTGCGAAGATATTGTCCCCCCGGACATAGGCCCAGGCCAGGCACAGGGCGGCGGGGAGGTATTGCAGGAAGCACAGGGTCAGAGTCAGGCCATCGGCACTGCCCACATAGCCCACCACATGAACCCCGCAGAACAGCAGGGCAGAAAGGGCATAGGCAAGCCCCGGATCCTTCCGGCAGAGGCTGCCGAACACCAGCCCCCGGTGGAGCACCTCCTCCGCCACGGGCACCAGGAACACGGTGCCGATGACCATGGGCAGCTCACGCAACCGGAGCATGGCGGCGACACTGCTGTCATTGACATTGGCGAATCCGGGAAACAGGGCGTGAATCCCCTGGTTCAGGAGGGTGGTGGCCCCATAATAGACCAAAAAGCCCAGCAGTGCTCCCCTGACTGCCGTCAGGAAGTGCTTTCCCAGAGAGATGAGATTTTTTTCAAGAAACCGGTAAAAAATCAGGATTACTCCGATAAAATTCAGAGAAAAATAGAGGAAATTCACGGTCGCGGCAGAAAACGGACTGCCCAGCAGGCCGTTTCCATTGGTGAGCAGGGTGGGCAGGAAGCAAAGCTGGAATACCATCCAGGCCCAGCCCAGAACCTGCTCCCGCCGGGTCAGGGATTGGGAAATGCGGTCGGTTTTTGCCATATCAGTTCAACATCTTCTTTAGCTTATAGAGTTCGTTCATCGCCTCGATGGGGGTCAGGGCCTCCACGGTGAGCTTCTCCAGGGCGGCACAGACCTGCTGGCTCCGCAGATCCAGGATGGACACCTGATCCTCCGGCTCCTGGGCCTGAGGCGCATGGGCCGGGCGGGAAACGGTTCCCTGGGCCTCCAGCTCCGCCAGGATCTCCCGGGCCCGGGTGATCACTGCCCCGGGCAGTCCCGCCAGCTTGGCCACTTCGATGCCGTAGCTGTCGTCGGTAGCACCGGGAATGATCTTGCGCAGGAAGATCATCTGATCCCCACGCTTTTTCACGGCGATGTTATAGTTTTTCACATTGGGCAGCTCGTCCTCGATGCTGGCCAGCTCGTGGTAGTGGGTGGCAAAGAGGGTCTTGGCCCCCAGGCGCTTGGGACTGGCGGCATATTCCAGCACCGCCCGGGCAATGGCCATGCCGTCATAGGTGGAAGTACCCCGGCCGATCTCATCCAGGATCAGCAGGCTCCGGGCTGTGGCATATTTCAGGATGGAGGCCACCTCGGACATCTCCACCATAAAGGTGGACTGGCCGGAGGCCAGGTCATCGCTGGCACCGATGCGGGTGAACACCCGGTCCACCAGGCCGATCTTGGCGCTGCGGGCGGGGACGAAGGAGCCCATCTGGGTCATAAGGACGATGAGGGCAACCTGGCGCATATAGGTGGATTTACCCGCCATGTTGGGGCCGGTGATAATGGACACCTGGTTATCCGCGGAGCCCAAATGGGTATCGTTGGGGACAAAGAGGCTGTCCTTGAGCATGACCTCCACCACAGGATGGCGGCCGTCCACGATCTCGATGGCATTGCCCAGGGAGATCTCCGGCCGGCAGTAGCCCCGCTGGACCGCCACCGTGGCCAGGGAGCACAGGGCATCGGCGGCAGCCACGGCCCCGGCGCTCTGCTGCACCCGGGGTGCCTGCTGGGCCAGTTCCTCCCGCAGCTGGATAAAGATCTGGTATTCCAGGGCGGTGAGCCGCTCCTTGGCGGTGAGGATCTGGTTTTCCAGTTCCTTCAGCTCCTGGGTGATATAGCGCTCGCAATTGGCCAGGGTCTGCTTGCGGACATAGTGGTCGGGAACCTGGTTCTGGAAGGATTTAGAAACCTCGATATAGTAGCCGAACACCCGGTTAAAGCCCACCTTCAGGGTACGGATGCCGGTTTTTTCCCGCTCCTCGGCTTCGATGGCCGCAATGGTCCCGGAGCCGCCTTCCATAATATCCCGGAGGCGGTCCGCCTCCTCGTTGGCACCCTTGCGGATGATCCCGCCCTCCCGGATGGTAATGGGCGGCTCCTCCACCAGGGTCGATTCAATGCGCTGGGCCCAGTGGGTCAGGGGATCGATCTCCTGCTCCAGGCGGCGCAGAAGGGGGGATTCCAGGCAGGACAGCTGCTCTTTCACCCCGGGCAGCGCCCGCAGGCCCCGGGCCAAGCCCAGCAGCTCCCGGCAGTTGACGGTGCCGGTACACACCCGGGTCATGACCCGTTCCAGATCCGTCACTTCCTTCAGTGCCTCCACCAGCTCCCCCCGGACGATGGTGGACTGGACCAGCTCCTCCACGGCGCTTTGCCGGCGGCCGATCTCCACGGGATCCAGCAGGGGCTTCTCCAGCCAGGAGCGGATCATCCGCCCGCCCATGGCCGTCCGGGTCTTATCCAGCACCCACAGGAGGGTGCCCTTTTTCTCCTTGGAGCGCATGGTCTCCACCAGCTCCAGATTCCGCCGGGCATCCAAATCCAGCTCCATGAACCGGCCGGTGGTATAGTAGTCCAGGCGGCGAATGTGGGACAGATCATTCTTCTGAACGAACACCAGGGTCTCCAGCAGGACACCGCTGGCCATCACAGCCCCATCCAGGCCGGCGAGACCCAGCTGGGCCAGACTCTGTCCGAAATGACGCTCCAGCAGCTCTGCGCATCGCTGCACCCCAAACTGCTCCGCCTTCCCCTCATCCACACAGCAGTTCAGCCGGTGGAACAGGGCTTCTTCCAAAGCGGGGTCCTGGGTGCCGGTGCCATAGCGGATGATCTCCGCCGGGGCAAACCGCCCCAGCTCCGACAGCACCCCCTGGATATCCCCGCAGGTGGTAGCGTAGAAGGCACCGGTGGACACATCGCAGAAGGCCAGGCCGAATTTGCCCCCGTCGCCGCAGAGGCAGGCCATATAATTGTTCCGGCTCTCCTCCAGCATACAGCTCTCGGTGACAGTGCCGGGGGTGACGATGCGGGTGATATCCCGCTCCACCAGGCCCTTGGCCGTGGCCGGATCCTCCATCTGCTCGCAAATAGCGACCTTATAGCCCTTGGCCACCAGCCGGGCAATGTAAGAGTCCACACTGTGGAAGGGCACGCCGCACATGGGAGTCTGCTCCTCCTTGGGCTTGCCCCGGTCCCGGGTGGTCAGGGTCAGATCCAGCTCCCGGGCCGCCAGACGGGCATCCTCGTCAAACATTTCATAGAAATCCCCCAGGCGGAAGAACAGGATGCAGTCCCGGTTTTTCTCCTTGATCTCGTGGTACTGCCGCTTCATGGGGGTCATTTCAGGTGCTGCCATTGCCGTAACCTCTTTCTGTAAAATCGGGGATGGGCGCCGCCCTTACAGCTCCCCGGTGAGGCTCCAGGTGTTGGAGCCGGTGATGGTGAGATAGCAGTAGGTGCCGATGTGGGCTTCCTCACCCCGGAATCGCACCAGCCGTCCGCCCTCCGTCCGGGCGGTAAGGAATTCCTGATCCCTGCCGTCCACCAGACAGCGCAGGCGCTGGCCCACATAGGCGGCATGAATTTCCTCGGAAATCCGGTTCTGGACAGCGCAGAGCTTGTCGAACCGGCGGTTTTTCTCCTCCTTGGGGGTGGGATCCTCCATGGTAGCGGCGGGCGTCCCCGGCCGGGGGGAGAAAATGAAGGTGAACAGGGCATCATAGCGCACTGCCTCGATGAGGGAGATGGTCTCCTCAAATTCCGCCTCCGTCTCCCCAGGGAAACCCACGATCACATCGGAGGTAAGAACCAGTTGGGGCATGACCTTCTTGGCATAGGCCACGGTCTGGAGGTACTTCTCCCGGTCGTAGTGGCGGTTCATGGCCTTGAGCACCCGGGAGGAACCGGACTGGAAGGGCAGGTGGAGCTGCTTGGCGATTTTGGGGTTGCGGGCCATGGTGTCAAAGAGCTTCTCCCCCGCGTCCCGGGGGTGGCTGGTCATAAAGCGCACCAGGAAGTCTCCTTCCAGCTGGCAGATGGCCTCCAGAAGGTCGGCAAAATCCATGCCGCAGTCCAGATCCTTGCCATAGGAATTCACATTCTGGCCCAGAAGGGTGATCTCCTTGGTGCCGCCGGCGATCAGGGCCTTGCACTCGGCCAGGATATCCGCCGGCTGGCGGCTCCGCTCCCGGCCCCGGACATAGGGGACGATGCAGTAGGTGCAGAAATTGTTGCAGC
>CAYRYT010000060.1:0-10052 GCA_964428625.1 uncultured Oscillospiraceae bacterium
TTTTACAGCGGGCAGAAAAATAACGGGTACTCGGCTTTCACCGAATACCCGTTATCTCGTTTACCAACCCTGTCTGACAGATGCTCATTTCATAATTTCAATCAAAACTGTTTTATGAACACCTGTCTAATGCGGGGTGGACTTTTTTTATTCCGGGTATTGCGGTGCCGCCGGTGGCGGGGTATAATAAAATGGTACAAGAACCATCCAAAGGAGGCAGTGTTATGGAATTGACCATTGACGGACGGAAGATCCGGGCAGAAGCCGGATGTTCCCTTCAGGAATTGAATCAGGCGCTGGGCCTAGATACCCAGGCGCTGGCACAGCGTCCCCTGGCGGCGAAAATCGCCGGGGAAGTATTCAATCTGAACTATATCCCCGTGCGCCTGACAGAGACCCAGCCGGACCGGCCCTCCATCCCCCGGGCGATGGCGGCCTCCCGGGGGCAGGTTCGCCTCCTGCGCTATGGTGACCCCACCGGCAAGGATGTCTATACCCGCACGGCCCAGTTCGTCCTGTTCCTGGCACTGCATCGTCTGTGGCCCCAGGCCCGGGGGCGGATGCATTGCACCCTGGGGGCAGGGGTCTACATTCAGGTGGATGGGGCGGCGGATTTCTCCGCCCAGCGACTGGCGGAGGAGGCCCGGGCGGTGGTTCGGGAAAATATTCCCCTGATTCGCCGGAAAATGGAAACCCAGGAAGCCAAGCTCCATTTCTCACGGATGGGCCAGCCGGATAAAGCCCGGCTCCTGTCCTGGCGCACCCAGGAGGAATTCTATGTCTATGGAGACGGGGATTTCTGGGACTATTACTATGGGGAGCTGGCACCCTCCACGGGGTACCTGTCTGTGTGGGATCTCATCCCGGCACCCGGCGGTTTCCTGTTTATCTACCCCGACGACAGCTGCCCCGATCGGGTGGCGGACTACCAGGAAATGCCCAAATTCTTTGAGGTCTTTGAGGAAGGACGCCGGTGGGGGGAACTGATGGCCTGCGAGAATGTGACGGATCTGAACGACCTGACCCTGAACGGCGGGATCCGGGAGCTGATCCGGGTGAACGAGGCCCTTCACGAAAAGCGGTTCTCCCAGGTGGCGGATCTGGTGTGCCAGCGCCAGGCCCGGGTGGTGATGCTGGCAGGGCCCAGCTCCTCGGGTAAGACAACCTCCGCCAATCGTCTGGCGACGCAACTCAGGGTCCATGGGAAGAAGCCCGTGCTGATGAGCCTGGACGACTACTATGTGGACCGGGACAAAATCGCCCCGGAGCCGGACGGAAAGCTGGATCTGGAGCATATCCGAACCATTGACACGGCTCTGTTCCGTCAGCATATGGAGGCTCTGTTGGCCGGGCAGGCGGTGGAGCTGCCTACCTTCGACTTCAAATCCGGCAAGCGCCGGTGGCAGGGCAGGACATTCAGCCTGGCGCAGGACAGCGTGGTGATCGTGGAGGGGCTCCATGCCCTGAATCCCGTGCTGCTGCCCCAGGGGGTGGCGGGAAATCTGATTTTCCGGATGTATGTCAGCCCATTGCTTCTACCCCGACGACAGCTGCCCCGATCGGGTGGCGGACTACCAGGAAATGCCCAAATTCTTTGAGGTCTTTGAGGAAGGACGCCGGTGGGGGGAACTGATGGCCTGCGAGAATGTGACGGATCTGAACGACCTGACCCTGAACGGCGGGATCCGGGAGCTGATCCGGGTGAACGAGGCCCTTCACGAAAAGCGGTTCTCCCAGGTGGCGGATCTGGTGTGCCAGCGCCAGGCCCGGGTGGTGATGCTGGCAGGGCCCAGCTCCTCGGGTAAGACAACCTCCGCCAATCGTCTGGCGACGCAACTCAGGGTCCATGGGAAGAAGCCCGTGCTGATGAGCCTGGACGACTACTATGTGGACCGGGACAAAATCGCCCCGGAGCCGGACGGAAAGCTGGATCTGGAGCATATCCGAACCATTGACACGGCTCTGTTCCGTCAGCATATGGAGGCTCTGTTGGCCGGGCAGGCGGTGGAGCTGCCTACCTTCGACTTCAAATCCGGCAAGCGCCGGTGGCAGGGCAGGACATTCAGCCTGGCGCAGGACAGCGTGGTGATCGTGGAGGGGCTCCATGCCCTGAATCCCGTGCTGCTGCCCCAGGGGGTGGCGGGAAATCTGATTTTCCGGATGTATGTCAGCCCATTGCTTCCGCTGAACCTGGACGATCATAACCGTATCCCTACCAGCCTCCTGCGGCTACTGCGGCGGATCGTCCGGGATCATGAGACCCGGGGCGCTTCGGTCCAGAGTACCCTGGATATGTGGGACAGTGTCCGCAGAGGGGAGAAGCGGTGGATTTTCCCCTTCCAGGAGCACGCGGATGTGATCTTCAACAGCTCCACCCTCTATGAGCTGGCGGTGCTGAAAAAGCATATCTTCCCTTTGTTGGAGGCGGTGCAGCCGGAGGACAGCTGCTATGACCAGGTGCGGGCCATTGTCAAGACGCTGAACTATGTCCGCCAGGCAGATGTGGACGACGAGATCCCACCGACTTCCCTGGTGCGGGAATTCATCGGCGGCAACAGCTTTTACCGCTGAGCCCTTCCACAGGATTGGGCGGGCTCACAAACAGGAAAACGGACCTATGGTTACGATCATAGGTCCGTTTCAATGTTTGCAATGGGGAAGTTGCGTCTCCGTATCCGGCTGCCCGCCAATCGGGCGTCAGTCACAACAAATCAAACTGTTGTGACTGTTACTGTGCCATGATCATTGCCCATGCAGCCGATGAATGGGTTTATGAGGAAGGGTTTCAGAACCGGAAGTCCTGGGTATAACAAGTGGATTGGGGAAGCTCCTTGTCTTTCTCCTTGAGCTTGTTGGGGCTGGGGTAGTTGCACACCAGGCTTACCACCAGGCACAGGGCCAGGGCAGCGGCACCCACGCCCATCCAGAGGCTGCGCCGCTTGGCCAGCTCCCCGGTGAGGTACAGGTATCCCAAGGTGCAGCCGGAAATCAACAGGACCAGGGCGGCAGCGGCGATCTTGCCCCAGAGCACACCGAAGCCGGCAAAGAAAAGGTAGAGCAGGAAGCAAGCGCAGTCTGCCAGCAGAACATGGGTCATAAGCCGGTCGAAATCCCGGTAACGATTGGATTTTTGTGCCATAGAGCAGCCCTCCCGTGATGATTTTGATTTATTTATAGCACATCCCCGGTGAAAATGCAATGGTTTTTCCCGGAATCCCGTGGAAGTTATGGAAATTTTGGAGAAATACTTGTCAATGGCGGGAAGAAATGTTATAATAAACAAAATATTGCCTGATCGATAAGGAATGAAACCGAACATGGGACAACCGCAATACCGTCTGGAGGGCATCGTCCACACCCGCAACGAGGGGATGGAGGACTTTGAAGGTCCGCTGGATGTCATTTTCCTGCTGCTGAGCAAAAATAAAATCGAGATCCAGGATGTGTCCATCACCGCCATTCTGGAGCAGTACCTGGCCTATCTGGAGGAAATGAAGCGGCTGGATATGGAGATTGCCAGTGAGTTTATCACCATGGCTTCTCACCTGATGCTCATTAAGACCAAAATGCTCCTGTCCGCTGCCGAGCAGCAGGAAGCCCAGAGTGAGCTGGATCAGCTGCGCCAGTCCCTGGTGGAGCGCCAGCGGAAGGAGGCCATGGAATCCGTGCGGGTGGCAATGACCTTCCTGGAGCCGAGAAACGAAATTGGCCGGTGCCTGTTTACCAAGGACCCGGAGCCTCTGCGCCGGGATCAGACCTACCGCTATCAGCATGATGTGGTGGATATGCTCCGGGCACTGGATAACATTGCGGAACGGAATCAGCGGCGGCTGCCGCCTCCCACCGTGAACTTTAAGGGAATCGTAGGCAAGGAACCCTATCCCGTGACGAAAAAGGCCGGGCAGCTTCTGCGCAGCCTGCTGCTGCGGGGCGTGGAACGGCTGAAAAACCTGTTCCACGGGAGCAAAAGCCGGTCGGAAATGGTCGCCACCTTCCTGGCCATCCTGGAATTGTGCAAGACCAATTCCGTGACCCTGGAGGATGATGTCTCCGGGGAAAATCCCAATGTGGTGCTGGTGGACCGGGAGAAAAAGGAGGAAGTCTGATGGAACTGGAACAATTGCAGCGGGGCATTGAGGCGATCCTCTTTGCCGCGGGGGAGCGGGTGGATGCAGCCCGGCTGGCCTTCGCCCTGGAAGCGGATATCCGGGATGTGACCCAGGCGACGGATCAGCTGGCGGACAGCCTGGCTTTTGAACGCCGGGGCATCCGGATCATCAAGCTGGAAAAGGGGTACCAGATGGTGTCCTCTGGGGAAATGGCGGATCAGGTGACCAAGGCCCTGGAGACCCGGAAGCCGCCCAAGCTCTCCGCATCCCAGCTGGAGGCGTTGACCATCATCGCCTATTACCAGCCGGCTACCAAGGCCATGGTGGAGCAGATCCGGGGCGTGGACAGCTCCTACTCCGTGTCCGCTTTGCTTAACAAGAAGCTCATTGAGGAAGCCGGGCGCCTGAATGTTCCCGGCCGCCCCATTCAATACCGGACCACCGGAGATTTTCTCCGTACCTTCGGCCTTTCCAGCCTGGAGGAGCTTCCGCCCATTGAGAAGATCAGCTTCGGGGAGCCCGCTCCCCAGCAGGAGGAACCGGCGAAGGAGGAGGCCTGATGGGCTGGCTCATAGCGCTGGGTCTGATATTGGCCTTGATTTGGCTGCCCCTGGGCGTCTGCCTGAGGTATGACCACCGGGGCCCGGAGGTGCTGGCCCAGATCGGGCCGGTGCGCTGGCGGCTCTACCCAGGAAGGAAGAAACCGGAGAAGAAGGAAATAACACCATCGGATCCGCCCAAAGCCCCGGAAACTCCCAGGGAGAAACAGGAAAACAAACCGGCGGCAAAGCCGGAAAAAACCGAGACAAGGGCTGAAAAGACCCAGCCCTCCGGCGGGGCTATCCGGGATTTCTGGCCCTTTGTCCGGCTGGCCCGGGACTTTCTCGGCGATTTCCGGGGAAAGCTCCGGGTGCGGAATCTGGAATTGCAGCTGACCCTGGTCGGGGATGATCCGGCGGATCTGGCTGTGAATTATGGAAGGACCTGGGCGGCCCTTGGGAATCTCTGGCCCCGGCTGGAGCGCTGGTTTCACATTCAAAAGCGACAGGTGGCGGTGCAGTGCGACTTCACCGCCCGGGAAACGAAGGTATATGCCCGTGTGGAGCTGCGTCTGACTTTGGGCCGGGCGCTGGCCCTGGTGGTGCCCCATGGCATCCGGGCATGGAAAGAATATTGGAAGCAAAAGAAAGGCGGTGCGGCTGTATGAGCCAGAACAATGTATCGAATATGATGGAGAACACCATCCGCAAGATCCGGGAAATGATGGATGTGAATTCCGTTGTGGGAAATCCCGTCACCACACCCGACGGCGTGACCATTATCCCCGTGTCCAAGGTCAGCGCCGGCTTCGGCGGCGGTGGTTCCGATCTTGCCACGGCCAAGGGCAGCGATCCCTTCGGCGGCGGTATGGGCGGCGGTGTGAAGGTAACACCCGTCTGTTTCCTCATCGTTAAGGACGGAAATGTGCGGATGCTCCCTGTGGCGGCTCCCGCCAACACCACGGCGGACCGGCTGGTGGAGATGATTCCCGACACGCTGGACAAAATCTCTGCTTTCCTGGATGAAAGAGCGGCGAAGAACGAAGTATAAAAATCTCCCTCCGGCGCATCCTAGCATCGGGTGAAGTATATGAAGCGTCTGATTGCCGGGACGGTGGCTGTACTCATGGCTGCCGTCCTGGTTTTTCCCCGGCCGGCCCGGGCAGTTTCTGCCCAAAGCGCCCTTTTGATGGATGCTGCCACCGGTCGGGTCCTTTATGAGAAAAATGCCGATGCCTGTGCGCTGATTGCCAGTACGACGAAGATCATGACCGCCCTGGTGGTATGCCAGCAGTGCAATGTGATGGATCGGGTGCGCATCCCCCAGGAGGCTGTGGGGATCGAGGGCTCCTCGCTGTATTTGCAGGCGGGGGAGATCCTTACCGTCCAGGAGCTGCTCTATGGCCTGATGCTCCACTCCGGCAATGATGCGGCGGTGGCCCTGGCTATCTACTGCGGGGGCACGGTGGAGGGATTCGTGGCCCTGATGAATGACAAGGCCAGGGCCCTGGGCCTGGATGGGACCCATTTTGAAAACCCCAACGGCCTGGACAGCCCGGGCCATTATTCCACAGCCCGGGATCTGGCAACGCTGGCAGCCTACGCCCTGGAGGATCCGATTTTTGCCCAGACCGTGGGGACCAAAACCGTTACCATCGGCACAAGGTATTTGCGCAATCATAACAAGCTCCTGTGGACGGTCCCCGGAGCGGACGGTGTGAAAACCGGTTATACCCGAGCTGCAGGGCGTACCCTGGTGTCCAGCGTGACCCGGCAGGGACGGCGGCTTGTGTGTGTCACCCTGGGAGCTCCCCGGGACTGGGAGGATCATAAAACGCTGGTGGAGGCGGGGTTTTCCCGCTATACCCCCAAGAAGCTCCTGACACAGGGCCAGGTCTTGGGAGAAATGGCGCTGGTGGGCGGGGAAACGGACCGGGTCCCCCTGGCTGCCGGAGCGGATTTCGCCTACAGTCTGGCCCCGGGGGAGGAACCCCGTATTCTGCTGGCGGGTGGGGGATTTGCCTTTGCACCGGTGGTTCAGGGACAACAGGCGGGATTTGCCTACATCTGCCTGGGGGACAAGGCTGTGGGAAAAGTCCCGGTCTATTATACGAAAACTGTGGAGCGCCCGGCGGGACCGGAGCCCTCCTTCTGGGAAAAGCTGTTGGGAGGCGGCGAAGGATGAACGAGAGAATTCAGAAAATTCTGTCTGAGCGTGGAGTATGCTCCCGGCGAAAGGCCGAGGAATATATTCTGGCCGGTCGGATCACTTGCAACGGGAATGTCTGTGTCCTGGGCGATACGGTGAACCCCCAGGCGGATACCATCCTGGTGGATGGGAAGCCCCTGCCGGAGCGGGGAGCATCGGTGTACCTGATGCTCAACAAGCCCCGGGGCTATGTGACGACCCTCTCCGACGAAAAGGGGCGGGACAATGCCGCCCAGCTGGTGGCGGATTGCGGGACCCGGGTGTATCCCGTGGGCCGGTTGGACATGGACTCCGAAGGTCTGCTGCTGTTTACCAACGACGGGGCCTTCGCCAATGCCATGATGCACCCCAAGCATGAGGTGAACAAGACCTATGAGGTCTGGGTCCGAGGATATGACCCCGGGGCACCGGCCCGCCTGCGCCGGCCGGTGGAGCTGGATGGGTATACCATCCGGGTTCCCCAGGTGCAGGTGATCAAGGCGGAGGGAAGCTGGGCACGGCTGTCGGTGACCATCCACGAGGGACGGAACCGGCAGGTGCGCCGGATGTGCAAGCTGGCGGGTCTGCGGGTGACCCGGCTGCGCCGGGTGTCGGAGGGCACTTTGCGCCTGGGGGAGCTGCCCCTGGGAACATGGCGCTACCTCACCGAGGATGAGGTACGGCAGCTAAAAGGCTGAAACGATTGAAGATTGACCGCTGTTTCGGCGGAAGGAGAGATACATATGATGGTGGATATTATGGAGGTCCTCCAGGAGAAGGGGCCGTCCTTCTCCAAAGGTCAGCGTGCCATTGCCAAGTTTATCACGGAATCCTATGACAAGGCCGCGTTTATGACTGCCAGCCGGCTGGGCCGGACGGTGGGTGTTTCCGAGTCCACGGTGGTGCGCTTCGCCGTGGAGCTGGGGTATGACGGTTACCCCAGTATGCAGAAGGCCATGCGGGAGATGGTTCTCAACCGGCTGACCTCGGTGCAGCGCATCGAAGTGGCCAACGACCGAATCGGGGATCAGGATGTGGTGGCCATGGTGCTCCAGTCAGATATGGACAAACTCCGCCAGACCGGGGAGATCCTGGACCGGGAGGAATTCCGTAAGTCCATTCAGGCGATCCTCAAAGCCAAGCGGATCTACATTCTGGGTGTGCGCTCCGTGGCACCGCTGGCCAATTTCCTGGGCCACTACCTGGGTTATATGTTCCGGGATGTCCATGTGGTGACAGCCTCCGGTACGGGAGAGATGTATGAGCAGCTGGTGGGGGTCAATGCCGAGGATGTGGTCATAGCTTTCAGCTTCCCCCGGTACTCTGCTTCTACGGCCAAGGGCCTGACTTTCTGCCGTTCCACCGGTGCGACGGTGATCGGTCTGACGGACAGCACCCTGTCCCCTCTGGCCCACAGCAGTGACCATGTGCTCCTGGCTAAGAGCGATATGGTCTCCCTGGTGGATTCCCTGGTGGCACCGCTGAGCGTGATCAACGCCATGATCGTGGCCCTGGCCGCCCATCGGGAGCAGGAGCTGGCCAAAACCTTCAACACCCTGGAGCGGGTGTGGGATGAGTTCCATGTCTACGAGAAGCAGGAGGAAAAATAATGGCGGATGTCATCGTTGTGGGCGGCGGTCCCGCGGGTATGTTTGCCGCCATCACCGCTGCGCAGCGGGGTGCCCGGGTGCTCCTGCTGGAGCGCAATGACCGGCTGGGCAAGAAGCTGCTCATCACCGGCAAGGGCCGGTGCAATGTGACCAACAATTGCTCAGCCCAGGAGATCCTGGCAAATGTGCCCCGGAATGGCCGGTTTTTGTACAGTGCCATGGATGCTTTCCCGCCGGAGCGGGTCATGGCCTTTTTTGAAGCCCAGGGCTGTCCCCTGAAAACGGAACGGGGGAACCGGGTGTTTCCGGTTTCCAACCGCGCCCAGTCCGTGCTGGACTGCCTCCGGGCCAGAATGCGCCAGCTGGGTGTGGAGGTTCGCAGCCAGCGGGTAAAGGAAATTCTGACGGAGGACGGGGCTGTGGTGGGCGTCCAGACCCAGACCCAGCGGATCCCGGCAAAATCCGTTATTTTGGCGACCGGCGGCCTGAGCTATCCTACCACCGGCTCCACCGGAGATGGCTATGCCATGGCCCAGGCCCTGGGCCATACCGTTACAGCGACGGAAGGGAGCCTGGTTCCCCTGGAGACCCAGGGACATGACTGCCAGGATATGCAGGGCCTTTCCCTGCGGAATGTGGCGGTGAAGCTGGTCAATGCCAAGGGCAAGGTCCTCTACAAGGATTTTGGGGAATTGCTCTTTACCCATTTTGGCGTTTCGGGGCCCACTGTCCTCTCTGCCAGCTGCCATTTGAAGGGGGAAGGATGCAGGCTGATCCTGGATCTGAAGCCCGCGCTGGACGAAGGAAAGCTCAACGACCGGATCCTCCGGGATCTGGAACTGTATCAAAACCGAGCCATGGAAAATGCCCTGACGGATCTGCTCCCCCGGAGCATGATTCCCGTTGTCCTGCGGCGGCTGGAAATTGATCCTGCCATGCAGGCCAACAGCTTGACCAAGCAGAAACGCCGGGCATTGGTGGAGCTGTTAAAGGCCTTCCCCGTGGAAATCACCGGTAAGCGGCCGGTGGCGGAGGCCATCATCACCTCCGGCGGCGTGAAGGTCTCCCAGGTGGATCCCAAAACCATGGAGTCAAAACTGGTGCCCGGGCTGTACTTCGCCGGGGAAATCCTGGACTGCGATGCCTATACCGGGGGCTTTAACCTCCAGATTGCCTGGGCTACGGCTTATGCCGCGGGTATGGCCGTAAAAACTAAGGATTGACAAATCGCCCGAGTTATACTAAAATATACCTCGATCGTGTTTGAACTATTTGGAGGGATTCTCTATGTATGAAAAACTGGCGGCCTATGCGGCCAAGCAGCTGGAGATCGACGCTTCCGAAATCACCCCCGACAGCACCTTCGAGAGCCTGGGTATCGACTCCCTGGATATTGTGGAGATGATCATGGATCTGGAAAGTGAGCTGGGTGTAGAGCTGGAGATGGAGGATCAGAAGATCACCACCTTCCAGGAGCTGGCTGATTTCATCGAGTCTAAGCTGAACTGATTTTTAATTTCATAGCCTTGTATAAGCCTCCGGCTTATAGCAAGGTCGCACTAGTCGGGGAGATAGCGGTGCCCTGTTACCTGCAATCCGCTACAGC
>CAYRYT010000061.1:0-9915 GCA_964428625.1 uncultured Oscillospiraceae bacterium
AAGGCACTGTGCAGCTGTCCAAGAAGAAGCTGGACGGCCTGAAGATTTGGGACGACATGGGCACCTACGCCGAGGAGAAGACCACCATCGAGGGCGTCATCACCGAGGAGAACAAGGGCGGCCTGGTCGCCAATGTGAAGGGCATCCGTGTGTTCATCCCCGCTTCCCAGTCCGGCATTGCCAAGGGCGGCGACATGGCCGGCCAGGTTGGCAAGACCGTGCAGCTGAAGATCACCGAGGTCAACCGTGCCCGCCGCCGTGTCATCGGCTCCATCCGGGCTGTCTCCTCTGAGGCCCGCAAGGCTGCTCAGGAGAAGATCTGGGCCGAGATCGAGAACGGCAAGAAGTACCACGGCACTGTCAAGAGCCTGACCTCTTACGGCGCTTTCGTGGACATCGGCGGCGTGGACGGCATGGTCCATGTTTCCGAGCTGAGCTGGAACCGGATCAAGAACCCCGCCGAGGTTGTGAAGGTGGGCGACGAGATCGACGTGTACGTCATCTCCTTCGATCCCGAGAAGAAGAAGATCTCCCTGGGCTACAAGACCGCTGAGATGAACCCCTGGAACCAGTTCATGACCAACTACAACGTTGGTGATGTGGTGGATGCCAAGATCGTCAAGCTGATGACCTTCGGCGCTTTCGCTGAGATCATCCCCGGCGTGGACGGCCTGATCCACATTTCCCAGATCGCTGACCGCCGGATCGGCAAGCCCGAGGATGTCCTGTCCGAGGGTCAGACCGTGACCGTCAAGATCACCGATGTGGATGCCGAGAACAAGCGGATCTCCCTGTCCATCCGTGCGCTGCTGGAAGGCAACGACGAGGACGCTGAGTAAGCAATTCCGGATACCGGGGCCGATTCGTCGGCCCCGGTTTTTGCAGACAGGAGGAAAGAAAATGGTCAAGCATATCGTCATGTACACCCTGAAAGACGGCGTGGATAAGGATGCCGCGGTGGAGCGGATCGCATCCCTGCTGGAGCCCCTGGTGGGGCAGATCCCCGGTCTTCTGGAAATGGAAGTCCGCCGAACCTTCCAGGGAATGGACTATGTTCTCTATTCCCGGTTTGAAAGTGTGGAGGCCATGCAGGCCTATGCCGTCCACCCCCTCCACCTGGAGGCGAAGGAGCAGTTCTTGCACATGATCGACACCCGGGTCGCGGGGGATTATCAGGTCTGACAAATTTCAAAAAAATCAGCCATGGGGGATTGCTTTTTCCCCATGGCTGTGGTAGAATAATGCAACTTGTGTGAGGGAGTAACAACCGCGTTTGCGCGGAACAAGTCAACATCCTGGTCATGATATGATCTGGCTTGTTTTAAATTGTGAGACTCATGGAAGCCCCGTGCTGTGCCGGTGTCTTTCTCCTTCACGGATCGACCTCGTGGGCAGCGTCCGGCTGCGCGCGGGGTGTTTTTATTACTTTTTAGGAGGATTCATATGCTTATTCAATTGTGCTTGCTGGCGGTGGGCTTCGTTATGCTGGTCAAGGGCGCGGACTTCTTTGTGGACGGCGCTTCCGGCATTGCGGCAAAATTCCACATCCCCCAGCTGGTCATCGGTCTGACCATTGTGGCCATGGGCACCAGCGCCCCGGAGGCCGCGGTCAGCATCACCGCAGCTCTCCAGGGCAGCGCCGATATTACCATTGGCAATATCGTGGGCAGTAATATCCTGAATGTGTTGGTCATTCTGGGCCTGTCTGCCGCCATTGTGCCCCTGGCTGTGGCCAAATCCACGGTGAAGATCGAGACCCCCTTTCTGGTGGCCATCACGCTGGTGCTTCTGCTGCTGGGGCTGGATGGTACCATAACCTTGGTGGATGGCCTGATTCTTGTTGCCCTGTTCCTGGTGTACCTGGCCTACCTGCTCTACATGGCTAAGAACAATCCCGAGGAGACGGAGGAAGCCAAGGAGCAGAAGCTGTGGCAGGCCCTGCTGGCCACGGCGGGCGGCCTGGTGCTCATTGCCCTGGGCAGTGATGTGGCTGTGGACGCAGCCACGGAGATCGCCCGGATCCTGGGTCTGAGCGAGCGGTTCATCGGTCTGACCATTGTGGCCCTGGGAACCTCCCTGCCGGAGCTGTTCACCTCTGTGAATGCCGCCCGGAAGGGCAATGCCGACATTGCCATCGGCAATATCGTGGGCAGCAATGTGTTCAACATCCTCTTTGTCGTGGGCCTTTCCAGCCTGGTGACCCCGGTGCCCTTTGCTGCCAATTTCATCGTCGATACCCTGGTGGCCACTGCTGCCGTGGTGTTCCTGCTGGTGGCGACCTTCCGGCACAAGAAGCTCCTGCGCTGGCATGGTGTTGTCATGCTCCTGGGCTATGTGGCCTATTTCCTGTATCTGCTCTGATCCCTGCAATTGAAAACCTCCTGATTTCCGGTGGAAATCAGGAGGTTGTTTTTTATTTGGCGGACAGGTCCACCTGCTTGCGCAGGAGGGAATCGGGGGGGATCTGCTGGGGTAGCTGGAGGTAGAACCGCATCTGGGGGTTCCTGGGCTCCGTCAGGGGCGTGCCTTCCAGATCGGCCATCCGGTCAACGGTGAAGGCAAAGGGGCGCATATCGGGGCCGACGGCCTCCAGAACGGTTCCCTGGGCGAACTTGTTGCGCAGGCTGCACAGAGCCAGGCCGTTTTCGTCGCAGGACTCCACCACGGCGGCGACCTGCCACTGGCGGATGTAGCGGGAATTGGCAGTGTACTGGCCCGGCTCCCCATAGTAGAAGCCGGTGGAGTAGATTCGATGGGAGACATGCTCCACCTCATCCCGCCAGACGGGATCCACGGGCAGACCCGCCGCCACCTGATCGATGACATGGCGATAGGCACCGGTGACGATGGCGGCATAATAGGCGGATTTGGCCCGGCCTTCGATTTTGATGCAGTCGATGCCCGCGTCCATCAGATCCTTCAGATGGTCGATGGTGCACATATCCCGGGAATTGAGGATGTAAGTCCCTTGCTCGTCCTCGAACACGGGGAAATACTCTCCGGGGCGCTTCTCCTCCATCAGGGCGTACTGGTAGCGGCAGGGCTGGGCACAGGCACCCCGGTTGGAATCCCGACCGGTCATATAATTGCTCAGCAGACACCGGCCGGAGTAGCTGACGCACATGGCACCGTGGCCGAAGGTTTCAATTTCCAGTTCCGGGGAGGTCTTGGCCCGGATTTCACAGATCTCCGGCAGACTCAGCTCCCGGGCCAGCACCACCCGCTGGGCACCCAGGTCATACCAGGCCTGGGCGCATTGGTAGTTGGCGATGGACTGCTGGGTGGAGATGTGCCGGTGGCAGTGGGGGGCGTATTTTCCCGCCAGGGTGAAGGCACCCAGATCCGCCAGGATCAGGGCATCCACACCGGCGCTGTCCAGTTGCTCCAGATAGGCGGGGAGGGCAGCGGCTTCTTCATTGCGGGGCATGATATTCACGGTGACATGAACCTTCACGCCATGGCGATGGGCAAAATCCACCGCCTGGGGCAGCTCCTCCGGGGAGAAGTTTCCGGCGAAGGCCCGCATACCGAAGGAGGTGCCTGCCAGATAGACCGCATCCGCACCGTAGCGAACGGCCATTTTCAGCCGTTCCATATCCCCAGCGGGGCTGAGCAATTCCAATTTTCTCATTCCTCTTCTCCGATCCGGTTCAGGAAGGCCAGGTGGTCATCGTAGTTGGTGAAGAACTCATGGGCATAGGTGTAGGGATTGTAGGCGTAGTAATAGTAGGAGTTGTCGTTGGGATCCACGGCGGCATTCAGGCTGGCGATGCCGGGGTTGGAAATGGGACCGGGGATCAGACCCTTGTACAGATAGGTGTTGTAGGGGCTGTCCAGCTCCTTGTCGGCATTGGTCAGGGGCTTGGTCTTGCCGGTTTCGGGATCCACATTGCCATCCAGGGCGTAGATCAGGGTGGCATCGATGTTCAGGTAGGGGTAGCTTGCCTGGTTGGCCAGACGGTTGTAGATGACGGCAGAAATATCAAAGCTCTCCACCACGCCGGCGGTCTCCTTCTCAATCATGGAGGCCACGATCACCACATCCCGGACGGTGATCTGGTGGGCATCGATATAATCCTGGCCGTAGCCGATGGAACGCATCCGGCTGCTGAACCATTCGTTCAGGGTCACCAGCTTGTCCTGCATCCGCTCGGTGAAGTGGGCCTCGAAGGCATTGAGGAATTTCTCCAGAACCCGACGGGGACGGTCGTTGGTGTAGAATTCGTAGGTATCCGGGAACAGATAGCCCTCCAGGGAATATTTGCCCTGACGGTCCACCCCTTCCAGGAACCAGTAGTCACTCAGCTCGCCGCCGTCGCAGTAGGCTTCCAGATCCTCCACACTGCACACACCCTCCTGCTCCAGCAGGGAGAAGATCTGGGCGCAGGTGTAGCCCTCGGGAATGACCACCGTGACGGTGGACTGGCTGCTGCCATAGTCCTGCAGGCTGTTGATCAGCGCACTGTAGTCATAGATGGTGGTGCCATATTCCAGCTCGGTTTCGTCGTAGGGGTTGAACTCGTAAGTGCCGGGGTCGATCTGGGCATCCTTGCCGGTGAGGGTGGCAAAGAAGGAGAAGAACTGGGGATACTCGATCAGGCCGGCATCCTTGAGCTTCTGGGAGATGGCATCGATATCGTCCTCCTCGGTGATGACCACGGTGGCCGTGACGGGCTTATGGCCGAAGGCCAGAACATCCGCGGCACAGAGCCACAGCATCCGGCCCAGGGATACACCCACAGCCACGGCAATGGCCAGCCAGACGGCGGTGGCGAGAATGTGGGGGATGCCCAGAAGACCGTAGCCCTTCTTCCGCTGGGGGCGGCCCTTCCGGATGGGCGGAGCTTCCTCTTCCTGGGGCTGCTCCGGGAGCGTCTGGTCTTGCGTCTCCAGGGTCCGGCCCTGGTTGAAGATCTCCTCCAGATCCTCACCTTCGCCGAAGGTATCCCGGAATTCCGCGTCCCGGAAGGGAGTTTCCTGATTTAAGTCCACCCAATTGTCCTCCTGGACAGGTTCGGACTGTGCTGCCTCCGGGCCGTCACCGGCCAGGAGGGAATCCAGCCACTGTTCGTCCATGGGCTGGGGATTGGTGTTATTTTGATCCATAGTGTACCTCCTTAGCGCATTACGATCTGCTGCGCAATGGTGTTTGCGAGTTCACGGCCCTTCAGGGCCTCAATCAGGGCGAGGCCGAAGGGGATGGCACAGCCGGCGGAGGTGCCGGTGATGAGCCGGCCGTCGATGACGGCGGCAGAGCATTCCATCCGGGTATCGCCCATGGCATCCTCACAGCCGGGGTAGCAGGTGGCCCGACGGCCCCGGGTGATACCAAGGTCAGCGAGGATGGTAGGGCCCGCACAAATGGCCGCCACATACTTTCCCCGCTCCCAGGCTTGGGAAATGATATCCAGCGCCTCCTGGCTGCCCCGGATGGAGGCAACGCCGCCCAGACCACCGGGGAGGACGATCATTTCCAGGGCTTCCCGGTCCAGTGCATCCAGGGTAATGTCTGCTTCCAGGGCAATGCCGTGGCTGCCCACGATTCGTTTGCCGCCAATGCCCACGGTCGTCACGGGAATTTCCACCCGGCGGAGCAGATCAATGGGGGCAACGGCCTCCGTCTCTTCAAAACCGGTGCCCAGCAATACATAAACCATACTTATGCCTCCAAACAGGCCAGTACATGGCCCCAGATTTCTTCGTGGATATCGTCAATGGAACGCATGGCTCCGTTGGCCACGCAGGGGACGACCTGCCAGTTGTAGAAGTCCGCAGCGAAGCGGCCCGCCTCCCGGCAGGTGGCCAGATACGCAAGGTCCTGCTCGTGGATATCGGCGTGGGTGTTGGTGGCGGCTTCCCGGGAACGCATGAGCTTCTCCGTGCAGTCCGTGGGCATATCCAGGTAGAGCACCAGATTCGGCTTGGGCAGCCCCAGGCGGTCATATTCGAACTGATACAGCCAAGCCAGGAACTCCTGCCGCTGGTGCGGGGGGAGTTTGGAGGCCTGATGGACGGCATTGGAGGTGGTGTACCGGTCGGACAGAACGAGCCCGCCTGCCTCGTACCACTGGCCCCAATCCTGCTTGTAGGAGGCGTAGCGGTCCACGGCGTAAAAGGCGGAAGCCGCATAGGCGTTCACATCCGAGGGGCGATCCCCAAAGTCGCCGGCCAGATACATCCGGATCAGAGCGGAGCTGGGCTGGGAATACCGGGGGAATACCAGATGCTTCATGGGAATGTTTTGATCCGCCAGACGCTGGGACAGAACCTGAAACTGTGTGGATTTTCCGGAACCATCCGTTCCTTCCAATACGATTAGCTTACCCATTTTTCCAAAGCCTCCTCAAAGAGTCAATAGTTCGTTACAATAAAATATACCATATTTCTTGTCGATTGTCCACTGCCTGGGACCCTACATTTCTTAATTTTCTGTGTCGGGAAAGAAAATAGGGGAAGGCTTGCATATTGGGGGAAAAACTGATAGAATATAGAAAATTCTATACAGACAAAAGGACGACACAATATGGAAGCAACCAATTTGACATTTCGTGACCTGGGGCTGAGTGATGCCATGCTCAAAGCTCTGGAGAAAAAGGGATACGGCTATCCCACCACCATCCAGGCCGAGGCAATTCCCGAATTCATGGCCTGGAAGGATGTGATCGCCAAGGCACCCACCGGTACCGGCAAGACCTTTGCCTTCGGCATTCCCATGATCGAGCATGTGGATCCGGAATGTTCCGATGTCCAGGGTTTGATCTTGGCTCCCACCCGGGAGCTGGCCATCCAGATCGGGGATGAGCTGCGGGGTCTGCTGACCTACTACAAGGGTATCCGGGTGGCGGTGCTCTATGGCGGTGCCGGAATCGTGGGCCAGGCCAAGCAGCTGGAGAAGAAGCCTCAGATCGTGGTGGCCACACCCGGCCGGCTCATGGATCACTATAACCGGAAGAATATCCGCCTGGACCGGATCCAGACCGTGGTGCTGGATGAGGCAGACCGGATGCTGGACATGGGCTTTTTCAAGGATGTGACCAAGATCATTGAAAAGGTGAAGAACCGAAAGAATCTGGGCCTGTTCTCCGCGACCATATCCCAGGAGGTCATGACCGTCTCCTGGATGTATCAGCGGGACGAGGTGGAGATCACCGTGGAGCCCAAGCAGGAGGATCGGCCGGACATCCAGCAGTTCAGCCTGACCTGCACGCCCCTGGAGAAGGCGGAGACGACTCTGCGCCTGATCCGCACCCAGGGCTACGAGCGGGTGATCATTTTCTGCAACACCAAGCATATGTGCCAGCGGCTGTGTGACGATTTCCAGCGGGCGGGGGCGGATTGTGAGTGTATCCACGGCGATATCCGTCAGAACCTCCGGGAAAAGACCATGCAGCGCTATCGGGAGGGCAAGCTGCCCATTCTCATTGCCACGGATGTGGCTTCCCGGGGCATCGATGTGGATGATGTGGACTGCGTCATCAACTACGATGTGCCGGAGGAAAACGAATACTACATTCACCGCATCGGCCGTACCGGCCGGGCCCGGCGCAAGGGCGTGGCTTGGTCCATCCTGGGAAATTTCCCGGAGAAGGCAAAGCTGGATGAAATTGCGAAATACTCCGCCTATACCGTTAAGCCCATGCTTCTGGGCCAGGATGGCACCCTGACAGAGAAACAGGTCAAGGCAGCGCCCCCGGTAAAGAAGCGCTTCCGTTGAATCCCCGGGAGCGGGGGTTCCTGCTGCTGTGTTCCCGACTGGGGGACCCGGAGCGGAAATGTCTGGCACCGGCCCAGCTGCGGACGCTGGCCAACCGGGTCCGGCAGGTGGAGCTTCCCAGAGAGGCACGGGAGCTGGAACTGAGGGATCTGACCGCACTGGGCTACGGCAGTGCCATGGCCCGACGGATTCTGGAGCTTTTGAGCCAGGAGGATTTGCTGGAGCACTATCTGCGCCGGGCTAGGCACCAGGGCTGCCATGCCCTCACCCGGGCCAGCGAAGGCTATCCCGGAGCGCTGCGCCAGTGCCTGGGCGGGGACAGTCCCGGATGTCTGTGGTACCGGGGGGATCTATCCCTTCTGGAGGCACCGAAGGTGGCTCTGGTGGGAAGCCGGGAGCTGCGCCGGGATAATGCCGCCTTTGCCCGGGAGGCTGGCCGTCAGGCGGCCCGCCAGGGGCGGGTACTGGTCTCCGGCAATGCCCGGGGCGCGGATCGGGAGGCTCAGAATGCCTGCCTGGCGGCAGGAGGCTGGGTCATTCGGGTAGTAGCCGACAAGCTGGAACGCCATGAACCGGGACCCAAGGAGCTGTATCTGGCGGAGGAGTCCTTCGACGAGCCCTTCAGCGCCCAGCGGGCCCTGAGCCGGAATCGGGTGATCCACAGTTTGGCACCTCTGACCCTGGTGGCTCAGTGCCAACGGGATACCGGGGGAACCTGGGATGGAACGACCCGGAATCTGCGGGGGCAGTGGAGCCGCGTTTGCTGCTTTGACGACGGCAGCGACGGCGCCATGGCATTGGCGGATCTGGGCGCCCAAAGAATCACCCTGGGGGAATTGGCGGATCTCCAGGCCCTTGCCTGGCGGGAGAAAACCCTTTTCGATCTGGAATAAAGGAGAAAGTACATCCGCCGGATTGCGGCGGTGTCAGTCAAACAGGTTGTGGAGCGTATCGATACGCCCCCACTTTTTGTGGGGTATGTGGAAGGGTGAAAAGAAGGAAAGGTGTGTCAACATGATATTGGAAGAGAAATCGATCATTCTAAAAGACGGCAGAACAGCGATCCTGAAAACTCCGCAGGTTGCCGATGCGGAGAAACTGCTGAACTTCATCAAGCAATCAAGAGGGGAAACGGACTTTCTCGCCCGGTATCCCGAAGAATGGAACACCACCGTCGAGGAGGAGGAAGTATGGGTAAATCGCCTGCGCGCCTCTGCCAACACCCTGGCAATCGCCTGCTATGTGGATGGCGAGATCGCAGGCAACTGTGAGATCGGCTTTCGAAGCGGCATGAAAACTGCCCACAGAGCAACCATCGGGATCACCATTCGGAAATCCTATTGGGATCTCGGAATCGGGTCTGCAATGTTTGCGACGCTGATTGCCGCGGCGCAAAATCGGGGAACGGAGATCATGGAACTGGAATTTGTCGAGGGAAATGATCGTGCAAGGCATTTGTACGAAAAAGTTGGGTTCCGTGTGGTTTCTGAAAAGCCCAATGCTTTTAAGCGCAAGGACGGAACTTATCAGAACGAATTGTATATGCAGAAATATTTGCGGCAGATATAAGACAAGACGGGGAAAGCATACTTGCCTTTTGTTGTTTTCCCGTAATCATTCGCTTAAAGACCCGTACATATGCAAAAATCAGTCCCGGAACCCATGGGTTTCCGGGACTGAACCTGTCTTATGACCACCCGGCAATCGCCGGTGGATGTAGGCTTGCGCTGTTTACGGGGCTTATTCCTGCTCCCAGTTGTGCCAGGTGTTCTGGACATCGTCGTCGTCCTCGAACAGATCCAGCATCTTCTCCATCTTCTCTGCGTCCTCGCCGGAGAGCTTCACATAGTTCTGGGGAACCATTTCGATCTGGGCGGAGGCGAAGGTGTACTTATCCAGCTTGGAAGCCACATTGTTGAAATCATCGGGGAGGGTGTAGATGGTGAAGCAGTCGCCGTCGGCCTCGAAATCATCGGCGCCGGCATCCATGGCATCCATCATCACTTCTTCCTCATCCAGTTCCTCCTCGGAATTGTCGATGACCAGAACGCCCTTCTTGTCGAAAGACCAGCCCACGCAGCCGTTGGCACCCAGGTTTCCGCCGTACTTGTCGAAGTGATGACGCACGGAAGCGGCGGTACGGTTACGGTTGTCGGTCATGGTCTCCACGATGACGGCCACGCCGCCGGGGCCGTAGCCTT
>CAYRYT010000062.1:0-9776 GCA_964428625.1 uncultured Oscillospiraceae bacterium
GAAGCCTTATGGACAATGCCACATCTCTGCGGAGCTGCTGTCATTGTCCACGCAGTTATCGCAAGCACATCCGCTTTTGCGTTTGTGAGCAGGGGTACAAATTGTACCCCTCCTTGCGCCAACTGCCAGTGAAAAACATCAACCTGATGTTTTTCACTGCTATGGGTATCGCTTCTTCTGCGACACCCATTTTCTTTTTGCGAAAAAGAAACAAAAACGAAAGGACGGTGAGAACGAATGGCGATCTACCACTTGGAAGCGAAGGTGGTCAGCAGAGGTACGGGGCGCTCTGCGGTTGCCGCTTCCGCTTATCTGAGCTGTACCAATATTCTCAATGACTATGACGGGGTACGGCACGACTTTACACGAAAGAAAAGATAATTCTTAAAATCATCGGTATCATCCTGGCTGTTGCGTTGGCGATCGATATCCTTTCGATGATATTCTATTTCTTCATTCTTGGTGCGCCGCAATAAGCAGTTTGCAGTAACATCCAAACTGAGAAAGACGCAATTATGCAGATGCCAGGGCTCGCTTCTGCCATACTGTAACAAAAAACCGACCTGTGGTTTTGGCAACCATAGGTCGGTTTCGCTGTGTGCAGATGTCACCCGGAATGGGGCGGATAGGGATTCGGGTTATGCGGGGGACAGGGTTTTCAGGAAGGCTTCCAGCCGGTCCAGGCCCTTTTCCAGGGAGGCGTCGTCGCAACAGTAGGACAGACGGATGTGCCCCTCGGTGCCGAAGCAGGAGCCGGGAACGGCGGCCACCCGGACCTGGCGGATCATCCGCTGGCAGAATTCGTCGGAGGACAGGCCGAAGGGCGAGATGTCCGGGAAGATATAGAAGGCTCCGGTGGGCTCCGGGTAGGTCAGACCCATGGCATTCAGCCGGGCGGTGACATAGCTGCGCCGCCGGGCATAGATCTGGGCCATGGGAGCAGTGTCCGTGGCCAGGGCGGTGATGCAGGCCTCCTGGAGGAAGGTGGGGATTGCTGTGACGAGGGCGGCATGGAGGAGAAGGAGCTTCTCTGTCACTGCCGCCGGGGCCACCAGATAGCCAACCCGCCAGCCGGTCATGGCATAGGGCTTGGAGAAGCTCTGGCACAGAAGCACCTGGGACCGGAGGGCGGGATCCAGAGAAAGATCCGGGGCGGCGGGGGAAAGACCGGCGTACACATTGTCGCAAATCAGGTGGATTTGGTGCCGGGACAGAACCGATGCCACCGCATCCAGGGATGTTCGGTCGAAGGTGATGCCTGTGGGATTGTGGGGGGAATTGAGGACGATGGCCTTCGTCCGGGGGGTGATCAGGGCCTCCAGGGCAGAGGCGGTGATCCGAAAATCGGAGGCTTTCAGGTCCAGGAAGACGGATTTCCCCCCGGCGATGGTGACGATGCTTTCGTACAGCGGGAAAGTGGGGGTGGGAATGATTACCTCGTCCCCGGGATTCAGAATCCCAAACAGGGCGGTATACAGGGCTTCGCAGGCACCCACGGTGACCAGCACCTCCTCCGGGCCGCAGGTCATGCCCCGGCGGGTCTCAAAGTCGGCAATGGCCCGGCGCAGGGACAGGGTGCCCTGGTTGGGGGCGTAATGGGTCATATCCTGCTCCAGGGCCCGGATGGCGGCATCCTTGATGGGCTGGGGGGTGGGAAGATCCGGCTCGCCGATGGTGAGCAGGACGCAGTCTTCCACTTTCCGGGCCAGGTTGGTGTAGACCCGGATGGCACTGCGGCGCAGATGGTCCAGATTGTGATTGAGTGGGATCATGTGAAATTCTTCGCCAATTTCTCAAAGAAATCGGCACCTTTCCCTAGAATGGATTCGTCAAATTGGAAATTGTCTGCGTGAAGGGCGGGGGAGTCCCCGGTGCCCAGGAAAAAGAATACCCCGGGCAGCCGGCGCTGATACCAGGAGAAATCCTCGGTGATCATACTGGGAGCCTCCAATTCCCGGAAGGGAACCAGGGTCTTCACCCGGCGGTAGAGGTCGGCGGGGTTCATCACGGCTGGATAGCCGTCGCTGAAGCGGATGTCCACGGTGCAGCCATATTTTTCGGCAACTGCCGCCCCCGCCTGACGAATCTGATCCTGCAGGCCTTCAAAAATCGAGTCCTGGAAGGCCCGGAGACTGCCGTGGAGGAGGGCGTGGCTGGCAACGGCGTTGCAGACGGTGCCGCTTTGGAATTTGCCGAATTTCAGCAGGCGGAATACGGTGGGCGGGAGTGCCTGCTCCGCCTGGGTGACCCGGGTGTAGAATTCTACACCGGCGGCCATGGCATCGATCCCCGCACCGGCCTTGGCAATGTGGGCGGAACGGCCGGTGATCTCCACCAGAACCTCCGAGGAGCGGCTCATCATCTCCGATTCCCGGCTGGCAACGGTACCGGTGGGAAGACCCGGCCAAAGGTGGAGGGCGAAGATCGCCTCCACGGCATGGGCCTCAAAAATCCCTGTCTGGCACAGATCCCGGGCACCCCCGGTGGTCTCCTCACCGCCCTGGAACACCAGCAGGACATTCCGGGGCAGATGCGTCCGGCGGCTGAGGCGGCGGGCCAACTCCAAAAGGATGGCCATATGACCGTCGTGGCCACAGGCGTGCATCCGTCCGGGATGGCAGGAGGCGAAGGGGAGCCCCGTCTGCTCTCCGATGGGCAGAGCATCCGCGTCAGAGCGGAAGGCAATGGCCTTGCCCCGGCCAAAATCAAAAAACGCGCACAGAAAACCCGCTCCCGGGGAAAAGACCCGGCAGTTCAGGCCCTCCAGACGGCTGCGGAGATAGGCGAAGGTTTGGGGCAGATCCCGATCCAGCTCCGGGATCCGGTGCAGGGCACGGCGGTCGGTGATGATATCCATAAAAACTCCTGTAAAATGGGGATCCAGATTTGACTTATTATACCCCACCGGGGGAGCCGTGTCAATTTCCACCTTGCCTTTTTCCCGGATCCGTGGTAGGATGGGAAGAAAAAAGGAGGATCTCCTATGAACGCACAGGAAATCATTGAATACATTCGCACATCCACCAAAAAGACCCCGGTGAAGGTCTATGTCTGGGAGACCCATCCCGTGGAATTCCCAGGGTGCCAGGTGATGCCCTGCGGCCCGGGCTGCAAAATTGTCTTTGGCGACTGGGCGGATGTGAAGCCCGTGCTGGACACGGAGACCTTTGCCCAGGTGCGGGTGGAAAACGACTGCCGCAATTCCGCCATCCCCATGCTGGATTTGAAGGAGATCCCCGCCCGGATCGAGCCCGGTGCCATTATCCGGGAGCAGGTGTCCATCGGCAAGAATGCTGTGATCATGATGGGCGCCATTCTGAATATCGGTGCCGTGGTGGGAGAGGGTACCATGATCGACATGGGCGCTGTCCTGGGCGGCCGGGCTACGGTGGGCCGGAACTGCCATGTGGGGGCCGGCGCGGTGCTGGCCGGTGTGATCGAGCCTGCCTCCGCAACCCCTGTGGTCATTGAGGACGATGTGCTCATCGGTGCCAACGCCGTGGTGATCGAGGGTTGCCGTGTGGGTGCGGGAGCTGTGGTGGCTGCCGGTGCCGTGGTGGTGGAGGATGTCCCCGCCGGTGCCGTGGTGGCGGGCTGTCCCGCCCGGATCCTGAAGATGAAGGATGAAAAGACCGCCGGGAAGACTGCTCTGGTGGATGCCCTGCGCCAGCTGTAACAATTTCTCCGGTAGGGAATACCATGGAATGAGCGGTGTGAAACCGCAAAAAACTTCCCGGAGGTATTTTCTATGTGCAATAACAACGGCTTTTGCGGCAACATCTGGTGGATCATCATTTTGCTGATCCTGCTGTGCAACTGCGGCGGCAATCTACTGGGCGACGGCTGCGGATGTGGCTGCCAGCAAAATCGGGACGGCTGCGGCTGCTGCTAAGGAAAAAAGGGGGGCGGCGTTGCCGTCCCCTTTCTTGTTATGGGATTGCATATTCCCAGCGCCGTAAGTCCCGGGCGGACTCCGGACTGACCCGCCTCAGAGAATGAGGCAGATGAGGCCGGAGGCACCGTCGTTGACGATTCGGCCCAGGCTGGCCCGGAACCGGTCCCGAACCTCCGGGGCCAGGGTCATGACCTTGGCGTTGAGGCCATCCTGGATCATATCGTGAACGGATTTGCCGAAAATATTGCTTTGCCACAGGTTTTCCGGCTCCTGGCCGGTGAGATAGTCGATGAGCTCCCGGGACTGCTTTTCGTCCCCCACCAGGGGGCTCAGCTCCGTGGCAATGTCCACCCGGATCATATGGATGGAGGGAGCGCCGGCCTTCAGCTTCACCCCGAAGGAGCTGCCCTTGTGGATGATCTCCGGGGTTTCCAGGGTCATTTCCCGGGCACTGGGCATGACAATGCCGTAGCCCGTGGCCCGGGCGGCGGCCAGAGCATCCCGGATCTGGTCGTAGTCCTGCTTCACCCCGGCCAACTCTGTGAGCAGGGCCAGAAGCTGGCCATCATTGTGAATGGTCTGTCCAGTGCGGCTGCTGAGGATGGAATAGAACAAGCTGTCCGGGAAACGGAACCGACAGGTGACGGTGCCAGTGCCCAAATCCACCGGCCCTACGGTGAGATCGGATACCCCTTCCAATTGGGAGAGGGGTGAGAGCATCTCCTGAGCCTGGGCCAGGGTGGTGATGGTCTCGCCCTTCTCCAGAAGGGCCTGGTACAGGGTGGCCTTGACCGGATGGGTGTCCTCCAGCGCATCCATCCACCGGGGCAGATGCACGGCCAGAGTCCCCAGGGGGAAGGCGTAGAGCAGATCCTGGAGCAGAAGCCGGATCCCCTCCGCATCCAGAGCCTGGCAGTCGGCAATGACGCTGGGGATGGAGAAGGTCTGGTAGATCTCCTGGCGCACAGCCTGGGCCTCCGGAGAATCGGGGTGGCGGGAGTTGACCACCACCAGGAAGGGCTTTCCCGTGGCAGCCATATCGGAAATGGCCCGGTGCTCTGCTTCCACATAATCCTGCCGGGGGATGTCGGTGATGGAGCCGTCGGTAGTGACCACAATGCCGATGGAGCAGTGCTCCCGGATCACCTTCCGGGTCCCCAGCTCCGCTGCCTCCGTCATGGGCACCGGATGGTCGAACCAGGGGGTGGAGATCATTCGGGGCGCGCCGTCCTCCTGGGCTCCGGTGGCCCCGGGCACCAGATAGCCCACGGAATCAATGAGGCGCACCCGAAGTTTCGCCGTGCCGTCCGGGCAGATCTCCACCGCCTCCTCGGGGATGAATTTGGGCTCCGAGGTCATGATGGTCTTGCCGGAACCACTTTGGGGCAGCTCATCCCGGGCCCGGTCCCGGCGGTAGGGGTCAGCAATGGCGGGAATCACAAGCTGCTCCATAATGGCCTTGATGAGGGTGGATTTGCCGGTGCGCACGGGGCCCACCACGCCGATATAGATGTTGCCGCCGGTTCGCGTGGCAATATCCTGGTAAATCGTTTCCATAGACAGCCTCCTTATCCGGCAGGAGGGGTTCCTGCCATGGTTTTACTCCATGGTATGTCCCCGGGGGCGGAAATAGAACGGCAACGGGGCTGGCAGGAAAATTCCCGGGATTTTTCAAAAATAATGTTTGACAAAACAGGGTTTGGACGGTATAATACTTAAGCATGACTGTGAGGAGGGGAAAACTATGATGCTTGGCCTTTCAAAAATCATTGAATGTCCCGGTGCGTCCGTTGACTTCTCCGCCAGCGTGGATCTTCACGATCTTCAGTTTGGTACCTGCTTCCCCGTGTCCGAGCCTGTTCTGGCTTCCGGTACGGTGCGCAACACCGCCGGTGTGCTGATGATGAAGGGTATGATTACCACCACCATCCACGGCATCTGCGACCGCTGTGCCGAGTCCTTCGACCGCCGGGAGGAGATCCCCCTGGATGTGATCCTGGTGACGGAGCTTTCCAACGAAGAAAATGAAGATGAGTGGGTATTCCCTCTGGAGGGAGACAGCGCCAACTTGGAGGATATCATTCGCACGGTGTTCGTGCTGAATATGGATCCCAAGCTGCTGTGCAGGGAGGACTGTCAGGGTCTGTGCTGCCGCTGTGGCAGGAACCTGAACCATGGCCCCTGCAGTTGCCAGAAGGAGCTCGATCCCCGTTTTGCTGCTTTGAAGCAGCTTCTCGATAAGTAAGAACTATTTTGATGCTGCCAAAAAAGCAGTTTGACCAAGGAGGTGTCATCCATGGCTGTTCCTAAGTGTAAAGTGTCCAAGGCCCGTCGCGATAAGCGCCGTGGCGGTAACTGGAAGCTGTCCGCTCCCAGTGTGGCGGTTTGCCCCAAGTGCGGTGAGCCCGTTATGCCCCACAGAGCATGCAAGGCTTGCGGTACCTACAATGGCCGTCAGGTTCTGGCTGCCAAGGCTGACTAAGGCAGGAAATTCCGGAGGAAGGCAATTGCCTTCCTCTTTTTCCTTTTTATCAGCCTTTTTTCATTGATTTTCCGATATTTCTGTGTCATAATAGAAAAAACTACCTTTGAAAGGAAGTGTTGTCATGGCAAAACCTTTGGTCGCCATTGTGGGCAGACCCAATGTGGGCAAATCCATGCTCTTCAATAAGCTCACCGGCCGCCGTGTCTCCATCGTGGAGGATACCCCCGGCGTGACCCGGGACCGGATCTACGGGGACTGCGAGTGGTGCGGCCGCAGCTTCAGCCTGGTGGATACCGGCGGTATTGAGCCCGGTACCGACAGCGATATGCTCAAGTTCATGCGCCGTCAGGCCCAGATCGGCATTGAGCTGGCAGACTGCATCGTCATGGTGGTGGATGTGCGCTCCGGTGTCACCGCCGCGGATGAGGATGTGGCGACGATGCTGCGCAAGTCCGGCAGGCCCGTGTGTCTGGCGGTGAACAAGTGCGACTCCGTGGGCCCGGTGAACCCGGATGTGTATGAATTCTATGGCCTGGGCATCGGGGACCTGTTTGAGGTTTCTGCCGTCCATGGTCACGGCACCGGCGATCTGCTGGATTGGTGCCTGGCCCAGTTCCCGGAGGAGCAGGAGGAGGACGAAGAAAACGACCTCATCCATGTGGCCATTGTGGGTAAGCCCAATGTGGGCAAGTCCAGCCTGCTGAACCGGATCCTGGGGGAGGAGCGGGTCATCGTCTCCAATGTGGCGGGTACCACCCGGGATGCCATCGACTCCTACTTTGAAAATGAGACGGGCAAATACTGCTTCATCGATACCGCCGGTATGCGCCGCAAGAGCAAGGTGGACGATGTCATTGAGAAATACTCCAATATGCGTACCATCAGCGCCATCGAGCGGGCGGATGTGTGCCTGATCCTCATTGATGCCAATGAGGGCGTCACGGAGCAGGATACCAAAATCGCCGGCTTGGTCCACGAGGCGGGTAAGGCCGCCATCATCGTGGTCAACAAGTGGGACGCGGTGGAGGATAAGGAGACCAACACCATGCGGGATAAGGAACTGGCGGTGCGCCAGGGCCTGAGCTACATGACCTATGCGCCCGTGGTGTTTCTGTCCGCCCTCACCGGCCAGCGGGTGGATAAGCTCTACCAGGTGATCCAGGATGTCTTTGCCCAGAATGCCAGCCGCATCACCACCGGCCAGCTCAACAGCGTCCTGGCCGATGCCACTGCCCGGGTCCAGCCTCCCACGGATAAGGGCCGCCGCCTGAAGATCTACTATATGACCCAGGCCGGCACCAAGCCTCCCCATTTCGTGATCTTCTGCAACGATGCCCGGCTGTTCCACTTCTCCTATCAGCGGTATCTGGAAAACCAGATCCGGGAGGTCTTTGGCCTCCAGGGGACCCCGGTCCGGATCACCATCCGGCAGAAGGGCGATAAGGAGGACTGAGTATGTGGTATCCCATTGTCATGATTATCCTGGTGGGCTATCTGCTGGGCGATCTCAACGGCGCGGTGCTGGTTTCCAATCTGGTCCAGCATGAGGATGTCCGCAGCCACGGCAGCGGCAACGCCGGTTTGACCAATTTTATCCGCAACTACGGCGGCTGGAGCACCTTCCTGGTGATTCTGGTGGACGGCGGCAAGGCCTTCCTCGCCTGCCTGCTGGGCGGCCTGCTTCTCAAGCCCTATGGGCTGGAGAAGGAGGGCATGGCCCTGGGCGGTGTTGTGGTGAGCATTGGCCACGATTTCCCCGGCCTGCTGGGCTTCAAGGGCGGAAAGGGCATTCTCAGCGGTGTGTGTGTGGCCTTTGCCATTGACTGGCGCATCGGCCTGATCATCACCGGTGTGTTCGCCATCTTCTATTTCCCCACCATGTATGTTTCCCTGGGCTCTGTGATGGGCGCCGTGGCATTCATGGTCTGCGGTGTGATTTTCTACCACAGCCAGCCTTGGGTCATGGCCGGTTGCCTGGTCGTGGGCGGCCTGGCAGTGTTTATGCACCGGGCCAATATTCGCCGTCTCCTGGCGGGGAAGGAATCCAAGACCAACCTCTTTAAGAAGGGTAGCAAAAAATGAAAGCAGCAGTCATTGGCAGCGGCGGCTGGGGTACTGCCCTGGCACTCCAGCTGTGCCGCAACGGCCATGAGACCGTCCTGTGGGCCAGAACCGGTGAAAAAGCAGAGAAGATCCGCCGGGACGGGGTCAATTCCCGCCTCCCCGGTGTGAAACTGCCCCCGGAGCTGGCCGTGTCCGGGGATGCCGCCTGTGTCCGGGGATGCGACCTGGTGGTGATCGCCTGCCCCTCCTTTCCTATTCGGAGTGTTTGCCGGATGATCGCCCCCTACCTGGAGGCGAATGCAGTGCTGGTTTCCGTCACCAAGGGTATTGAGCCGGGAACGCTGCTGCGGATGAGCCAGGTGGTGGAGGCAGAGACGGGACGGCCAACTGTGGCCCTCACCGGCCCCAGCCACGCTGAGGAGGTGGGGCGGAATCTGCCCACGGGCTGCCTGGCGGCTCATCCTGACCGGGCCCTGGCGGAATTTGTCCAGGATGCCTTTATGAACGGGAATTTCCGGATCTACACCAGCCCGGACATGGTGGGTGCGGAGTTGGGCGGTGCCCTGAAGAATATCATTGCCCTGTGCGCCGGTGTCTGCGATGGTCTGGGCTATGGCGATAATACCAAGGCCATGCTCATGACCCGGGGCCTGACGGAAATTGCCCGGCTGGGTGTTTCCCTGGGGGCACGGAAGGATAGCTTCACTGGCTTGGCGGGGGTAGGGGACCTGATCGTCACCTGCACCTCCCTCCATTCCCGGAACCGCCGGGCGGGGATCCTCATTGGCGAGGGGCTGACCCCGGAGGAGGCCATGGAGGAAGTGGGCTCCGTGGTGGAAGGGTATTATGCCACCAAGTCCGCCTGGGAGCTTTGCCGGCGGCAGGGGGTGGAGATGCCCATTCTGGCCGCGGCCTACCATGTGCTCTATGAAGGGAAGGATCCCCGGGAGGAGATTCAGCATCTGCTGACCCGCCAGAAAAAGGCGGAGCAGGAAGATGCGGGCTGGATGTGACCGCAAACCATCCCAATAGGATAAGCAGGCCCGGCCTTCCATGGGGAAGACCGGGCCTGAAACTGTTTGATGGGTGCCATTTTTCGGGTGCTGTATCGGGTGCGGGGCAGCCGGATTGACTGCCAAACGGCCCGGGGGGAAGTTTTTTGCCACAGAACAACAAAAACGCTGCTGAAAACTCAGCAGCGTCTATTGATGGCAGGGAAAATTAGATGGCCCGCTCAACCTTGTTAGAACGGAGGCATCTGGTACAAGCGTACACATGGCACGGAGTACCGTTGACAATGGCCTTGACCCGCTTCACATTGGGCTTCCAGGC
>CAYRYT010000063.1:0-9765 GCA_964428625.1 uncultured Oscillospiraceae bacterium
GCCACCCCATTCGGAAACAATAAAGCAAGCATCCGCACCGGAAGGTGCGGATGCTGTGCGTTTTGAGGCATTATTCTTTGACCCGCCAATATCCCCTGGTGTCCCGGGCCAGAAGTCCCTCACCGACCAGATCCCGGCGGAGGGTGCAAAAATCGTCGTGATAATCCGCCAGGAGGATATTGACCTCCCGCTCGGAATAGAGCCGGTCATAGGCGAAGGCCTGGACGATGACCTCCAGGACGATTTGTTCCTTCTTCCGCTGGGCTGGGATGGTCTTGAGCCTGCCGTATTCGAAAAAGCTGTCAATGACCTTCTGGCGGTATTCCGCGTCCCGCCGGGGCTGGAGATCCGCCTCGTCGGAATGGGTTTCCAGGATGGTCAGCATACTGGTCTCAAAGAGGGATCTGTTCAGGGTGTACATCATGTAATACTGGCTTTTGTAGGAAGTGACCGCACCGGCGTCGGCCAGCTTCTTCAGATGAAAAGAAACGGTGGGCGCTGTAATGCCCAGCCGCTCTGCCAGCCGCTCCACATACATATCCTCTATGGCCAGGGATTTGAGAATTTGCAGCCGGGATTTGTCTGCCAGACATTTGAACAGGCGGATAGCATCTGCTTCCGTCATGCCTCAGCCCCCCAAATGCCCGTGAAGGTTTCCTGAATTTCTGCCACTGTGTCCAGCTTGAGCTGTTCCAGGTACAGCTTGCCGGTGTCGTCGTGGGCATTGGCCTTTTCATAGGCGGCAGTCCAGCTGGAGGGAATGCTGTGCAGGCGAAGGAGAAAGAAGTCCCGCACCTGGTCGGCATTTCCTTGACAGGTATCCACCCCAACGGAGAGAACGGTGCGGAAAATATCATAGATATTCCCCTTTACCTGCTGGAAGATGCTTTCGTCCGTGCGCCCGTCGGCCCGGAGGGCACTGCCCCGCTGGCGGCAAAGGTCGATCTGCTCCTGGAAATAGGTTTGGAATTTGAGAATTCTGGTGTCCATTGCTTTGTACCTCCATGGATCGATTTTGCACCGGAGTTTACCCCGTTACGGAAATTATATCATAGTCAAAGTAAAAATGCAATAGTGATTAGACAAATATAAAATTAAAATAGGGAAAAAGAGAGGTCACGGGTTTCGTGGCCTCTCGGACGGATGGGGATATGTTAGAAGTAACGGTACTTCTTTCTCTTGATGACCAGGAAAATGCCGCTGAAAACCACCGCCATCAGCTCCGCTACCACGATGGAGTACCAAACGCCGTCGATTTTGAAGATGGCGGGCAGGATCAGAATGGCCGCGACCTGGAAAACCAGGGTGCGCAGAAAGGAGATCAGGGCGGAGGTCAGGCCGTCGCCCAGGGCGGTGAAGAAGCCGGAGGCGAAAATGGCATAGCCCATGAAGCAGAAGGACAGGGAGAAGATCCGGAAGCCGTAAACCGTCAGCTCCACGAGTGCCGGGTCATAGCCAACAAAGAGATGTGCCAGGGGCGCGGCCAGGGCCTCGCCGGCCAGGATCATGGCAACGCCGAACAGTCCCACCATAATCAGGCTCTTCTTCAGCAGCCCCTTCAGCTCGTCGTGGTTCTGGGCACCATAGTGGTAGCCAATCACGGGGGCGGTGCCGATGGAGTAACCCATGAAGGTGGCGGAGAAGATCATGCTCACATACATCATCACTCCGTAGGCGGCAACGCCGTCCTCACCGGCGTATTTCAGCAGCTGGACATTGTAGAGCATACCCACCACATTCATGGAGATGTTGCTCATAAACTCGGAGGAGCCGTTGATGCAGGCACCGATGAGGGCACGGCCATCGAAATGGGTTTTGCCCAAGCGGAGAATGCTGCTGTTCTTCCGCCCGAAGTAGAACAGGGGAATCACACCGCCTACCACCTGGCTTATGGCTGTGGCCAGGGCGGCACCGGCCAGCTTCCATTCCTGGGGCAGGAGGATAACTAGAACAGCATCCAGGATGATGTTGGTCATACCGGCGGACAGGGTGATCAGCAGGCCCAGCTTGGGCTTCTCCGCCGTGACGAAGAAGGACTGGAACATCATTTGCAGGACATTAAAGGGCAGGGCGCACAGGATGATCCGGGCATAGAGTACGGCGTTTTCCAACATTTCTCCATCAGCCTTCAGCAGCCGGGCAATGGGCCGGATCAGCACGATCCCGCCCAGGGCAAACAGAAGGCTCAGCCCAAAGGCAACATAGACAAACAGGGAGAAGAGGCGGTTGGCCTCTTCTTTTTTCTGCTCACCGAAGGTCTTTGCCACGATGGCGGAGCCGCCGGTGCCGAACATCAGGCCGACGGTGGACAAAATCATCAGGAAGGGCATGATCAGATTGATGGCGGCAAAGGGGGTCTTGCCCGCATAGTTGGAAACGAAGAAGCCGTCCACCACGCTGTAAACCGAGGTGAAGATCATCATGCTGATGGAGGGAAGGGTGAAGCGGATCAGCCGCCCATAGGAAAAGTGATCGGATAACTGAATTTGCTTTTTCATAGGAAACCTCCGGTTGTTTCGTCCGTATTTCCTTCCAGGGTTTCCAATTGCGCCCGGAAGGCGTCGTTATATTGCTTCATCAGCCGTGGGTAAGCGTCCAGGTCGGCCGCCGACCAGCTGCTAAGGACACTGGTCTCTGCTTCGTACAGCCGCAGGGCAGTCTGCCGGATGCATTCCCGGCCCCGGTCCGTCAGGCGGATCCGCTTGCGCTTGCCCCGATCCTGCTCCAGGTAGAGAATGCCCGCCTGCTCCAGCTTTCGCAGGGCGGAGTTGACGGTTTGCTTGCGCAGACTGCACTGGAGGATGATATCTCCCAGGAGACATCCGTCCCCCAATTCCAGAAGGGCATAGAGGATACAAAGGGTGCTGTCCGATACGCCCAGCTTTCGGGCGGCCTGACGGTACAGTTCCTCCAGCTCCCTGGACAGGCTGTTGAGCTGCCGCAGCTGATATTGGATGTGCTCCATTGTGCCTCCTTGTAAGTACGAAATCATACTTGCGTAGTATAGTACCGACGAAAGGAAAAGTCAACTGTTTTTTTGCGGTGACAATCCTTTTTGAGGGGAGACGCAAAAGGCCGCTTTACAAATCCGGGGTTATGGGCTATGATAAAACCAGGGAAACCAAAAAAGAACAAGGAAGGATGGCACTATGCATATGGAACAAATCTGCCAATTTCTCAAGGAAGCCGGTACCTACTACCTGGCAACGGTGGAAGGGGATCAGCCCCCGGGTGCGCCCCTTCGGGACTGCACACATCTTTGAAGGAAAGCTTTATATCCAGACGGGGAAGGTGAAGGCCGTCTCCCGCCAGCTGGCCCAGAATCCCAAGGTGGAGATCTGCGCCTTCCACGGCGGCAGATGGATCCGCATTGCCGGAGAGCTGGTGGAGGACGACCGGGTGGAGGCCAGAAAGTCCATGTTGGATGCATACCCCAGCCTGCGGAAGATGTACAATGAAGCAGACGGCAATACCCAGGTCTTCTATTTCAGCAATGGTGAGGCGACCATCAGTTCCTTCACCGACCCTGGGCAGACCATTCGGTTCTGAGGGAGAGCAGCTGTGACGGAAAAGAAAAAATGCGCCGTAGGCCTGCTATACGATGCCAACTATGATCCGGCCCTCCAGAAGGAGCGGGATGCCTGCAAGGATATTTGCTTTGCCTACAACAATACCCTTCCGTCCCAGCTTGGGGCTAAGAAGGAGCTGCTCCGGGGGCTTTTTGGGAAGACCAAGGGGGAGTTCTTTATCCAGGCACCCTTCTGGTGCGACTATGGATACAATATTGAATTGGGAAACAATTTCTATGCCAACCACAATCTGGTGATTCTGGATGGGGCGAAGGTTACCTTCGGCGATAATGTGTTCATTGCCCCGGACTGTGGCTTCCACACCGCGGGGCATCCTCTGGATCCTCAGCGGCGGAACCAGGGCCTGGAATACGCCTGGCCCATTACCGTGGGGGACAATGTGTGGATCGGTGCCGGTGTCCAGGTGATGCCGGGCGTGACCATCGGCAGCAATGTGGTGATTGGCGGGGGCAGCGTGGTGACCCGGGATATCCCGGATGGGGTCATTGCCGTGGGCAATCCCTGCCGGGTTCTCCGGCCGATAACCCAGCAGGAGCTGGAACGGGACTACAGCTGGCCCAAGACGCAGAAATAAGCAAACATATCCCCCGGAAAATGGGCAGGTTCCTGCCTTTTCCGGGGGATGATTCATTCCATGTTCAGCCGATAGCCCAGGAGGGGCGTGGGGTCATATTCCTCGTTTTTCAGGGATTTCAGCAGCTCCCGGCAGGCGATCCGTCCCAGTTCCGCGGCATTGAACTCTACGGAGGGAACGAAGGGATAGAAGGCCGTCAGCAGATCGCTGGCACACAGGGAGCCGACCCGGATGTCCCCGGGGACCTGTAGGCCCAGCTGGCCCAGGTGGCTGAGAATATGGCTGCAAATCTCGTCATCCATGGCCAAGAAGCATTTTACCCCTTCGGCCAGGAGGGCGTCCACCGTGCGGCAGCACACCCGGGCGGTGTACTGCTCCGTCCGCTGATAGACCAGCTCCCGGGGGTAGTGGAGGGTGTCCAGGGCCTGGTTGAAGCCGGCCAGACGGCTCTGGTTGACGATGAAGTGCATATCGTTGCCAAGAAGGGCGACTTTCTCCCGGGTATTCTGGAGGAAGGCGGTGGTGAAGGTGCGGCAGCCGCCCACCTGGTCGTGGTCCGCTTCTACCGTGGCCAGACCCCGGCAAGCAGGAGGGAGAGAGCCCATGGTGGCAAAGGGAATGCCCCGCTGGCGCAGCAGCTCCACCAAAGCGTCATTCTCCACTGTCCGGGACAGGATGACACCGTCCACCTTCCGGTTGTCGATGGTATGGATGACGGGGGCCAGGGTGTCATCTGTGGAAAGACAGACCATGACACTGTATTCCCACTGATAAGCCTCGTCGCAGATGGCGTTCATACTCTTGCGCACGAAGGGGAGATCCAGGTGGATATAGGAACGGGGGAGCACCAGAGCCAGATTATAGGTCCGGTTTTCCGCCAGACTCTTGGCGGCGGCGCTGGGACGGTAGTGGCACTGGGCGATGAAGTCCTGGACCCGGGCCCGGGTGGCCTCGCTGATCCGGCCCTTACCGGAGATAGCCCGGGAAACGGTGGTTTTGGAAACCCCCAGCTCCCGGGCGATATCGTCAATGGTCAAATTCTGTTTCTGCTCCATAAAAATATCACAACCTCTGGAATAATCCTTCCCGATGTGCTATAATCAAATAAATTGCGCACAGGAAATGCGCAATAACTGCGCAACAAAATTTTAGCAAATTTCCCCCGGGCTGTCAATGGGTATTTTGGAACTTTTCCCCAGCCGGGGATGGGAGGATATACGATTATGAGTAAGGCTGACGAACTGTACCGGGCAACCTGCCTGGATATTCTGGAAAACGGATTCTACGATACGGATCTGGAGGTCCGTCCCCATTGGGCGGACGGTACCCCGGCCCATACGGTGAAGAAATTCGGTGTGGTGAACCGCTATAACCTGAAAGAGGAATTTCCCATCATGACCCTGCGGCGGACCTACTGGAAAAGCGCCGTGGATGAGCTGCTGTGGATCTGGCAGAAGAAGTCCAACCGCATTGCGGATCTGGGCAGCCATGTTTGGGACGAGTGGGCCGGGGAGGACGGTACCATCGGTAAGGCCTACGGCTATCAGCTGGGCATCCGGCACCACTACAAAGAAGGAGATTTTGACCAGGTGGATCGGGTGATCTATGACCTGAAGCACAATCCCGCATCCCGGCGGATCATGACCAATATCTACAATTTTGAGGATCTGCACGAGATGAACCTGTACCCCTGTGCCTACTCCATGACCTTCAATGTGACGGGTAACACCCTCAATGCCATTTTGAACCAGCGTTCCCAGGATATGCTCACGGCCAACAACTGGAATGTGGTTCAGTACGCGGTGCTGACCCATATGATGGCCCGGGTGGCTGGCCTGGAGGTGGGGGAGCTGGTCCATGTGATCGCGGACTGCCATATCTATGACCGGCATATCCCTGCTGTGAAGGCCATGCTGGAGAAGGAGGGCTTTGCGGCGCCGACCTTCACCATGGACCCGGATGTGACGGATTTCTACCAGTTTACCAAGGACTCCTTCCGAATGGAAAATTACCGCTATCACGAATTCCCCTTCGAGATCCCCATGGCAATTTGAGGTGGCGCTATGGAGCTGATTGTAGCGGTTTACGATGATTGGGGCATTGGCCGGGATGGGGACCAGCCCATCGCCCTCTCGGCGGATCGGAAATTCTTCCGCCGGACAACCAAGGGCAGTGCCGTGATCCTGGGGCGAAAGACCCTGGCGACCTTCCCGGAGGGGAAGCCCCTGCCCCTGCGGCGCAATTATATTCTCAGCCGCCAGATCCGGGAGATCCCCGGGGCGGTGGTTTGCAGCAGTCCGGAGGAGGCTGTGGCGATGACCCGGGAGGAAGAACGGGTATTTGTCATTGGCGGCGGCAGCGTCTACCGGCAAATGTTGGCCTACTGTCACCGTGCCTATGTCACTAAGGTCCATGTGACACCGGTTTCTGACACCTATTTTCCGAATTTGGACCGGGATCCCCAGTGGGAGCTGACCGCCGTGTTGGACTCCGGCCGGGAGGAAGACATCGCCTACGAAATGTGCCTGTACCAGCGCCGGGAATTGTAACCCTTTTTAACCAAAATTTCGTGGAAATGTAACTTGCATTTTGTCGAAATACAGGGTAACATAACCTCAGTAAGAACAAAGGGGTGGCTGAGTTGCAGCGACGCAGAAGAAAGAGAAAATTGAATTATAAGCCTCTGATCCTGATCGGGGTTTTGACGGTGATCCTCCTGGCGGGAATCATCACTGCCATGGTTTTGGGGGCTGATGAATTCCGGATGGAAATGACCATGGACGGCCCCGGGGAACTGACCCTGGAATACGGTCAGGATTTCCAGGATCGGGGTGTCCACGCCCAGGGCAGGGGCAATATCCTCTATGCCCAGGGGAAGGATGTGGCGGTTCGGGTTCACGGAAAGGTGAATACCCAGAAGCTGGGAGATTATCAGCTGACCTACCGGGCACGGTTTATGAATGTCTGGAAGGAAATGAAGCGGGTGATCCATGTGGTGGACACGGAGGCTCCGGTGATCACCCTGAAAGAGAACCTGGAGCAGGTCACCCAGCCGGGCCAAACCTACCGGGAGGAAGGCTTCACCGCCGTGGACAACCATGACGGGGACATCACCGGCCGGGTGGAGCGCCGGGAGCAGGGGGATCAGATCATCTACACTGTGACGGATTCCTCGGGCAATACCGCCCAGGCTGTGCGCACCATTATCTATGGCGACCGAATCCCGCCGGAGCTGACCATGGCCGGGGAGGAACGGATCAATCTGAAGCCCGGCACCCCTTTCCAGGATCCCGGCTGTACCGCCCAGGATAACGAGGATGGCCAGCTTCAGGTTCAGACGACCTGGTCGGCGGAATTTGACCCCTGGATTCCCGGGGAGTATGTTATCACCTATCGGGCAGTGGACAGCAACGGCAACGAGAGCCTGGCCCGGCGGGTGGTGACGGTGGAGGCGGTGACCTATACCGGCGGCACCAACGGCAATACCATCTACCTGACCTTCGATGACGGTCCCAGCCAGTACACCGAGCAGCTGCTGGATGTGCTGAAAAAGTACAATGTGAAGGTGACCTTCTTCGTCACGGCCCGGGAGTATAAGAGCCTGTTGCCCCGGATTGCCCAGGAGGGACATACCCTGGCGATCCACACGGCGACCCATGATTACGACAAAATCTACGCCAGCGACAGCGCCTTCTGGAATGATTTTTACACCATGCAGGAGGTGATCCAGGAGCGTACCGGCCAGACAGCTACCATCATGCGCTTCCCCGGCGGCAGCTCCAATACCATCAGCTATTTCAATCCCGGCATTATGACCCGGCTGACCCAGGCCATGGTCGATAAGGGCTACACCTATTTCGACTGGAATGTGGACAGCAACGATGCCGGCGGTGCCACCACTCCGGAGGAGGTTTTCCAGAATGTCATCGATGGCTGCGCCGGACGGACCAATTCCGTGGTGCTCCAGCATGACACCCACCAGTACTCCGTGGATGCCGTGGAGATGATTTTGGTGTGGGGCATTTCCAACGGCTATGCCTTTGAGCCCTTGACCCAGGATTCCCCCACCTGCCATCATGGCGTGAATAATTGATCCGTATATGCAAAATCCCCTCCCTGTGACTGTGGTCACCGGGAGGGGATTTGTTATTTCATGGCTTGTCATGACGGGGATTCGGGCGTTTTCCGCAGGCGGAACCTAACAACGGCCCAGGCCGCAAGATCGGCAGCCAGAGCGACGGTATCCCCAATTGCGAGGATGAAGGCGAAGATCGACCCTATGGCGACCCCGCCGCTTCCGTCGAGCCAGTCGAAGAAATACAAAGCCCCGGCAAGGAGATACAGGGCGATGATCAGACAGGCAGGAAGGAATCGGACCGCCTTCCGGGGGAATGCCAGGCACAGTACCATTTGTATGGCAAACACGATCAAGGCGAGTATGGTGCATAAGATAACGGTCTGGGTCATGGGGAAACCTCCTTAGAAAGCCCTGGGATGGTTTCTGTACGCCAATTGAGCGGGTCAGGTGATATGCTCGTGGTTGCCGATATGATCCTGGCAGTAGCAATAGTATCCCTTACACCGGGAGCAGTACCGGAACTCCAGGTCGGGGTGGGAAAGATCCGTCCGGCCGCAGATGGTGCAGCGATGGGTGTAGGGGGCCTTGGGCGTTGCGTTGCTGGCCTCGTAAGAGCCGACGGTGGGGAAGGGGATGGTCTTGGCTTTGGCCTGGGAACGCTTCTTCCCGGGGAAACGGCGGAACAGCCGGGCGCAATTCACCCGCCAGGACATGGGGATCACATTCAGCACATCCTTGCCAAAGAACAGGAAATAGTTGGCCAGGGAAATTACGGAGAACAGGTTCTCCGGCCAGGGATAGACGATCAATCCCCACAGCACCAGGGCCAGGTCCATCAGGGCGAAGATCCAGGCCTTCACGGGGATGATGTACAGGAACAGAAACTGGGTGTTGGGATAGAGAGTGGCGTAGGACAGGAACAGGCTCAGGTTCAGGTAGCTGGCGCTGGCCTGGCCACCGAAGAGCAGACAGAAAATGTCCATCATCACCATACCGCACAGATAAAAGAGGTTAAACTTGAAGGTGCCCCAGTGGTTCTCCATGGCCCTGCCCAGGGAGTAGTAGCACACCAGGCTGATGAGCCCCAGAAGGATGTTGCCATAGTAGACGGTGAAGGGGAAGGTGACCAGCCGCCAGATCTGGCCCTGGAGAATGGAGGCCCGGTCAAAGGACAGAAGATCGTACAGGGCGTAATTGTTGGTGGTTACGGTCATGAGATAGACCAGGGCATTGCCCAGGCAGATATAGAGCATAAGATTGGGGATGCCCTTGCCCCGGTGCTTGTAGCAGAAGCGGTTGAACCGCTTTCTCAGATCCTTCAAATCAGATCAGCTCCTCGTTGTTCATAGTTGATTTTATTCTATCAGCCTCCGGGGAAAATGTCCATAGCGGAATTGTAAACATTTTGCTGAAAAATGAGATTTTCCTGTTGACAAGGCGAAAATATATGATAAAATATATCAGCAATTGCATACAAGCCTTATCAAGAGCGGTGGAGGGAACGGCCCGATGAAACCCGGCAA
>CAYRYT010000064.1:0-9714 GCA_964428625.1 uncultured Oscillospiraceae bacterium
GCGCCGCTCATCAGCGTGACCTGACCACCGCCATCAAGCGTGCCCGTCAGATCGCCCTGCTGCCCTATGTCGCTGACTAATTGATCACACAGCGCCCCGGAGTCTTCTCCGGGGCGTTTCGCTTGCCCGGCGGCTTCCCCGGACAGACAGAAAAAGGCACCCGGCTTTTGGCTGGGTGCCTTTTTCTGCGAAAGGAATTTAGAAAGAAGAGAGGTAGAAAAGAGGATCTACGGAGGTGAAAGGGAGCGGCTCACGGCTTCCGCAACCTTTCTGTCTATAAGATATCCTTTGGTTTTGAACATCCGTTGACGGAATTGAAAACAAAAATCGACAAATTTGTGAACATCACGCTGCGGGGAAAATCAGGGTCGCCTTGAACAGATCTCCGGCCACCACCAGCGCCAGCTTGCCATGCTGGACCTCCATGAGGCTCTTGGCGATGTTCAGGCCCAGGCCGCTGCCCTCGGTGTTCCGGGCGGTATCTCCCCGGACGAAGCGCTCCATCAGCTCCTCCGCCCCCATGTTCAGAGACTCCCGGGAAATGTTCTTCAGGGAGATGTGGACGGTATCCCCCTGGCGGGAGATGTCTGCATAGACCCGGGTGCCCGGCAGGGCGTATTTCACCGCGTTGCTCAGCAGATTGCTCAGTACCCGCCAGCACAGGCGGCCGTCGGCCCGGATCATCACCGGATCCTGGGGTTCCGGGAAGACGGGGGTCAGCCCCGCGGCGTGGAGCTTGTCGGAAAACTCTCCCAGCGCCTGGGTCACGGCCTCCCGGGCATCCACCTGGCGGATGTCCACCGTCAGGTTGCCGGTGGTGGCCTTGCTCATCTCCATCAGATCCTCCACCAGCTTCTTCATTCGCTGGGACTGGCGGGCCAGCACCTCCAGGTACTGGCGGGCCTCCTCGTCGGTGGGATCCTTCTGGAGCAGATCCACATAGTTGATGATGGAGGTCAGGGGTGTCTTGATATCGTGGGATATATTGGTGATCAGCTCTGTTTTCATTCGTTCGGACTTCATCTGCTTCTGGGCGGCAATGACCGCAACTCCCGCCAGATCGTTCAGGGAATCGGAGAAATCCCGGAAAGCGCCAATGAGGAACCGGCTGTCCACCTTCTGCTCCAGGTCTCCCTGGCTCATGGCCCGGGCTCCTGCCAGCAGAATGCCGAAGGCAGTGGCACCGTAGAGGATCATGGCAAAATAGAACAGCAGGGCCAGAACCAGGAAGCCTTCACTCTGAATCAGGACGGAAAATACCAGAAGAAGCAGCATAATAACGCCGGTGAGGATCCACTGCCAGGTCAGGGGAAGGAGGGTGTAGAGCCGGTTCACCTGATGGCCCAGCCAGGAGCATCCTCGGCTAAGGCCGTGCCAGCAGGCCCGCAGGATCCCGACGATGGCCTCGGACACCAGGGTCAGAAGGGCTTCCCCGCCGTGCCACAGCCGGCGCAGGAGGATCAGACCATGGGACAGGCACCACAGCAGTGTGTGCCAGGCACCCCGGATGGTGATGGCGGTGAGACTGTGGCGCCACCAGTAGCCGTTCCCGGCCCGCACCTGGGCGGCCAGGGCGTAGAGATAGCCCACGACGATCACCAACAGGAAATAGGCAACTGTTATGGCGATCATGGCGAAGGAATGGAGATTCTGATTGGGAAAATCCAGGGCATTGCCAAGATATAAGACAACATAGATGCAGAAGAAGCCCAGAAGCCCATCCAGGACGGCATACAGATCCAGGGGCAGCAGGTTCAGTCCGCCGGGACGGGGGGTATCATCTTCCGGGCGGCTTCCGGCGACGGAGCAGAGGAACACCAGGCTGGCGGCGAAACCTGCCAGGCACAGGCCCAGGATCCAGAACAGGTGATAGCGCAGCCCCCACAGGGTCAGCAGCAGCTCCAGGGCGCCCTGATTGGCAAGGCCGTTGCTGCCCACATACAGCGTCACCGCGTACTGGGGCATGGGCTGGGTGACGACCTGATAGCCCACATCCTGGCCAATGCTGGGGTCATAGAAGATCCAGGTGCGATAGGGAAGCTCGCTATCCTCGGTGGCGTCGGGGCGGACAAGGCCTTCCCCGAAATGGTCCCCCAACTCGGATTCCGGCGTGGTCCCCAGGCACTGATAATAGAAACCGGTCAGCTGATTCGGCGCAAAGGTATAGGTGGTGCATTCCGGATCCTCCCGGAGGTTGTTGCCGGGAAACAGCTCGGTGACATCCTGAAGAATGTCGCCGCTGGGATATTCCTGGATGGTGTAGCCCCAGCAACCATCCCGGAGGTAACCGTCGAAATTGCTGCCATAGTAGGATTCCAGGAAATTATCGGGACATTTACCATGTTGACCGGAGGCATACCGCCCCAGAAGCAAATTTGCGGCCCGCAGTAGGGAATCCTGGTTTTGACTTTCCAGATAGGCGGGCAGGTAGGTGTCGTAAAGATCTTCACTGGACAGAACCAGAATGCCCACACCGCTGAGGCAGGCACCCAGAAGCAGCCCGGCGCACAGGGCCAGGACGAGGAATTTCACCCAGATCTGCTTTTTCATATTATCTTCCTCCTTCGATTTTGTATCCCTGACCCCAGACGACCTTCAGGTATCGGGGTTCTGAGGGGTTGATCTCAATTTTCTCCCGGAGATGGCGGATATGGACGGCCACGGAACCCTCGTTGCCCAGGGCGGCGGCCTGCCAGACCTCTTCGTAAAGGGCTTTGGTGGAATAGACCTTGCCGGGGTTCGTCATGAGCAGCTTGAGGATGCTGTACTCGATGGGTGTCAGGTTCACCGGCTCGCCATCCACGGAGGCGGTCTTTTCCCGGTCGCTGAGGACGATGCCGCCCACCACCAGCTCCCCACTGTTCTCCCGGGGCTTGGCACCCAGGGTGGCATAGCGGCGCAGCTGACTGCGGGCCCGGGCCAGAACCTCCACCGGCACGAAGGGCTTGGTGATGTAGTCGTCCGCACCCACATTCAGGCCCAGGACCATATCCTCCGTCTCCGACTTGGCGGTGAGGAGAATGATGGGAATGTTGGAGATCTCCCGAATGCGGGCGGTGGCGGTGATACCGTCCATCTGGGGCATCATCACATCCAGCAGCACCAGATGAATGTCCTGGCTGCGGACCAGCTCCAGGGCCTGCTGACCATTATAGGCTTCAAACAGCCGGTAGTCCTCGCCGGTCAGGTAGATTTTCAGGGCGTTGACGATATCCGGCTGGTCATCACAAATCAAAATGTTATACATGGTACGGACTCCTTCCACGATTGTGCCTTCATTATAGCAATTCTTTTCTTAAGAAGAAAGGGGTTGAATTCTTAAGAACGGATTAAATCCAGCATCTTGCGCTGGCGGGGCTTTGATGGTATAATAGCTCCAGAACGGATAAGGAGGAGATTATGACCAAATTACTGGATATGCTCCGGGATTTTCTCCTGGAGAAGGCCCTTCCCGTGGCAATTCTGGCCTTTTTGGGCATTTGGGCCATTCGCCTGGTGACGAAGATCCTGAACCGGGCCCTGGAACGCTCCCGTATGGAAAAGGCGGCCCACAGTCTGATCCGCTCCCTGGTCACTTCGGTGCTGTATGTAATCCTTGGGCTGGTGATCGCGGGGAGCCTGGGGATTGATGTGACCAGTCTGGTGGCACTGACCAGCGTGGTATCTCTGGCGGTGTCTTTGGCCATGCAGGATATGCTGGGCAATCTCATCAGCGGCTTCACCCTCCTGTATACCCAGCCCTTCCACTCCGGGGACTATGTGGAGATCGCCGGCCAGGGAGGCACGGTGAAGGAGATTGGCCTGACCTATACCCGCCTGGCAACCCCGGATAACAAAATCATTGCCATCCCCAACAGCACCGTGACTTCTGCCCAGATCATCAACTATTCCGCCTGCCAGACCCGGCGGGTGGAGATCACAGTCCGGGCCTCCTATGACACCCCGCCGGAGCGGGTGATCCAGGCCCTTTACCAGGCGGCCCAGATGCCCCAGGTGCTGGGGGAGCCGGAGCCCCTGGCGGCGGTGGTGGCTTACGAGGAAAGCGCCATTGCCTATGTCCTGCGGGTCTGGACGGCGACGGATGATTACTGGCCTGTGACCTACGCCCTGAACCTGCGGGTGAAGGCGGTATTTGACCAGGCCCAGGTGAAGATGACCTACCCCCATCTGAATGTCCACTTGGATCGATAATATTATGTAAACGAGAGGTGTACGATATGAACCACGATTCCTATGTTTCTCCCCTGTCTACCCGGTATGCCAGCCCGGAAATGCAGCATATTTTCTCCGACAGCTTCAAGTTCACCACCTGGCGGAAGCTGTGGATCGCCCTGGCCAAGGCAGAGCATGCCCTGGGCCTGGATGTGACCCAGGAGCAGATCGATGAGCTTCAGGCCCACGCCACGGATATCAACTATGATGTGGCCAAGGAGCGGGAGCGCCTGGTCCGCCATGATGTGATGAGCCATGTCTATGCCTACGGCCAGCAGTGCCCCAAGGCTGCGGGGATCATCCACCTGGGTGCGACCTCCTGCTATGTGGGCGATAATACCGATGTGGTCATCCTCCGGGAGGCCAGCCGCCTGGTGCTGAAAAAGTGCGGCCAGGTGGTGAAGAACCTGGCGGGCTTTGCCCAGAAGTACAAGGCCATGCCCTGCCTGGGCTACACCCACCTCCAGCCCGCCCAGCTGACCACTGTGGGCAAGCGGGCAACCCTGTGGATCTACGAGCTGACTCAGGATATGGAGAATCTCCAGTTCCAGCTGGATCAGCTGAAGCTCCTGGGCTCCAAGGGCACCACCGGCACCCAGGCTTCCTTCATGGAGCTGTTCAACGGCGATGAGGAGAAGATCAAGGAGATGGAGCGCATCATTGCCCGGGAGATGGACTTTGACGGGGTGGTTCCCGTGTCCGGCCAGACCTATTCCCGGAAGGTGGACAGCTACTTCCTGGCCAGCCTCTCCGGCATTGCCCAGAGCGCCATGAAGTTTGCCAATGACCTGCGGATCCTGCAATCCTTCGAGGAGATGGAGGAGCCCTTTGAGAAGAACCAGATCGGTTCCTCTGCCATGCCCTACAAGCGCAATCCCATGCGCTGCGAGCGCATTTGCGCCCTGGCCCGGTATGTGATCTGCGACAGCCTGAATCCCGGCTTCACCGCCGGTACCCAGTGGATGGAGCGGACCCTGGATGACTCCGCCAACAAGCGCATCGCTGTGGCAGAGGCATTCCTGGCTGTGGATGCCATTTTGAACATCTACATGAATGTGTCTGCGGATATGGTGGTCTACGAAAGCGTGGTCCGCCGCCGGGTGATGGAGAAGCTGCCCTTCATGGCTACGGAGAACATTATGATGGAATCCGTCAAGCGTGGCGGCAACCGCCAGGAGCTTCACGAAGCCCTGCGGGTCCATTCCCATGCCGCTGCTGCCAATGTTAAGCTCCATGGCGGGCGGAATGATCTGATGGACCGCATTGCCAAGGACCCCCTGTTCCCCCTGAGCCGGGAGGAGCTGGAGCAGACCCTGGATCCCGTGGCCTTTACCGGCCGGGCGGAGAGCCAGGTCACGGAATTCCTCCGGGATGTGGCCCAGCCCATGATCGACCGGTATTGCAGCGAGGAGCTCACCGGCGAGCTGAAAGTCTGATGGAAAACAAAAAAGCGCCTCCCGGGAAGTTCCCCTGGGAGGCGCTTTGCTTATGGGATGCGTGGAAACGGACCGGTCAATACTGGCGGACAACGCCCTTGACCAGGCCGATGATCTGGGCCTCGGTGCCGTCGATGGGACTGTAGGCATCATTTTCCGGCAGGAGCCAAATCTCCCCGTTCCGGCGGCGCAGACGCTTGATCGTGGCTTCGTCCCCCAAAAGGGCCACCACGATCTGCCCGTCCTCGGCGGTCTGCTGGGGGCGGACCACAACCGTATCCCCGCTGAGGATCCCCGCACCGATCATGCTGTCGCCCCGGACCCGGAGGCCGAAGCAGCCCGGTTCCCCGTCCCAGGCCATGGTTCCCTCCTGATTCTCGATGGCCAGGATGGGAATGCCGGCGGTGACCACGCCCACAACGGGGATCTGCCCCAGGCGGGAGCCGGTGACCAGCGCCCGCTTGCGGCCCTTGCTATTGGGCGCCTCGATGAGGCCGCTTTGCCGCAGCTGCTGGATGTGGTAGCTGACGGAGGCGGTGGAGTTCAGACCCACGGCGGCGCCAATCTCCCGGACGGAGGGTGCGTAGCCGTTCTCCTGGATGAATTGATTGACATAATCGAGAATCAACTGGGATTTGTTACTGGACCTGGGCATAGGAATACCTCCCCGGTAAGAAATGATTGCTATTATAATAGCACATATGACCGAGAAAAGGAAGGGGAATTTTTTTCGGAGGGACATTTTCTTTCCGGGGACATAGACTGGCCGGAGGAGGGGAGAGCCATGGAGGAAACGGAACGCAGCGGCCTGTGGAACCGGGTACTGGGACTGCCGGAGGGTCGGGAACTGGAAAAACTCCTGGCCTGGGAGGAACAGACCCGCCTGGCCTGCCGGGCACTGACCCGGCAGGGGTATCCCGCCGGGCCGTTGACGGCCCGGGCCCAGGCCCATTACCGGTGCCTGGCGGGACTTTACCGGATGCTCACCGGGCAAATGCCCCCGGGTAAAGCCGGGGGGAAGGCACCGGAGCTGGGCCCGGGATTCTGGAACCGGTGCTACGGCCGGTGCGTGGCGCTGGCCCGGGCATATGAGGCCCGGCAGCAGTGGCAGGACTATGGGCCGGTGTTTGCGATGCTGGCCCGGGAGCAATGGGAGCAGGCTCGGGAGTTGCTGGCGCTTCTGGGGACTTTGCGCCCTTGACGAGGAAGAAAATCCCTGATAGAATGGTAAAAAAGCGGGGAAAGGGGCGTATGCTACATGATTCGTGTTGCTGTGGTGGAGGATGACCCGGGATATCGCCGGGAGCTGCTGGATTACCTGGGCCGGTATGCGGAGGCCTCCGGGGAGAAGCTGACCATCAAAACATTTTCCGACGGGGACGAAATCGCCATTGGCTACCGGGCTCAGTATGACATCATCCTTATGGACATCCAGATGAATTACATGGACGGTATGACGGCGGCGGAGGAGATCCGGAAGCTGGATTCGGAGGTGGTGATCCTCTTCATCACCAACTGCCAGCAGTATGCCATCAAGGGCTATGCCGTGGATGCCCTGGACTATGTCCTCAAGCCCATCTCCTACTATGCCTTCTACCAGCGGATGGACCGGGCGGTGAACCGGCTCCAGCACCGGAGTCGGAAGTTCCTGTATATCAGCGACAAAACCGGCGGCCGGAAGCTGGACTGCTCCCGGATCTTCTTTGTGGAGGTTCAGGGCCATGAGCTGTCCTACCATACCCAGGATGGGGTGGTTACCGCCATCGGCACCATGAAGGAGCTGGAGGAGAATCTGGATAAGCGGGTCTTTTTCCGGTGCAACAAGTGCTACCTGGTGAATTTGGAGAAGGTGGACGGTGTCCGGGAGGACGCGGCGCTGATCGGGGGCGAATCGGTGCAGATCAGCCGGGCCAAGAAAAAGGCCTTCCTGGATGCCCTGAACAATTACATCAACGAGGTGGGGAAATGAGCCACAGCCTGCAAAACATTCCCTCCCTCTGGACGGTGGTGTCCCACTGGCTGGCCCTGAACCTGTACATGACCCTCCTGCCCCGGCGGTGGAAGGGGTGGCAGACCTGGCTGGGGAGCGGGGGGGGTTCCTGCTGCTGCTGGTTTACCACGGGTGCGTGGTGGGGCTGGATGATGCCGCCTTCAACCTGGGAATGTTCGGATTTGCCGTCCTTACCGTGGTACCCCTGGGGGTGCTGACCACTGCCGGGGGGGAGGCCTGCCTGTACTACGGCTCCCGGGGCTTCATTCTGGGGGGCTTTGCCGTGTCCCTGTCCTGGCAGTTCTATCTGTTCTATGCCCAGCGGATTTCCTGGCTGGATTCCGCTGGGGGCCAGGTGCTGTTTCTGGTGGCGCTTTGCGGCGGAATCCATCTGGCCATGTTCCTCCTGGAGCGGGGACGGGGCCAGGAGATCCGGGAAATGCCCATATCCGCCATGGCCTTTATCATCTACATCCTCAGCAGCCTGAGCTTCACCGCCATCGAATCCCCCCTGACAGGGGATACGGATGCTGCGGCCTTCAATGTCCGCTCCCTGGTGTATTTCGGGGGCGTTGCCCTGCTCTATGCCTTCCATTTGCAGCTGTGTGATGCCCATGTGCGCCAGGAGCTGCTCACCCTCCAGGGGGTGCTGAATATGCAGTACGCCAACTACTGCATGAGCCAGGAGTCCATGGCTCTGGTGAACCAGAAGTACCACGACCTGAAGCACCAGATCCGCCTCCTCCGGTCGGAGATCGGCACGGAGCAGAAGCTGGACTGCCTGGACCAGATGGAGCAGGAAATCAAGACCTACGAGGCCCTGAGCCGCACGGGAAACAAGGTCCTCGATACTATCCTTACCAGCAAAAGCGTCTATTGCCAGAACCATGACATCCGGTTTACCTGCGTGGTGGACGGCTCGGCGGTGGGCTTTATGAGCGTGATGGATCTGTCTGCCCTCTTTGGCAATGCCCTGGACAATGCCATCGAATCCGTCAGCCAGATTCAAGACTCCCAGCAGCGGCTGATCCATCTGTCCGTGGCCCGTCAACGGGGGTTCTTGCGGATCCGCCTGGAAAATCGCTGTTCCCCGCAACTCCAGGTCAGCGAGGGCCTGCCCCTGAGCACGAAGAAGGACAAGCGCTTCCACGGCTACGGCCTGAAAAGCATCGTTTCCACAGCGGAAAAATATGGGGGCAGCGCCACGGTGCAGGCCTCCGGCGGCTGGTTCGAGCTTCGGGTGCTGATCCCCCTGACAGACCCGGAATAAGAGAAGAATCCCAGAGTTTTGTGTGAAATGCCCAAAACTCTGGGATTTTTGTGTCCATAATCCACAAAGCCTCTAACGGATTATGGCCGGAAAGGTACCGATTATGAAAAGTCGCCCAAAAAGAAAGGGGAATGTGATACAGTATGCTCAGATGAAAGCCTGAACCCACAGCGCACAGGCAGAGGGAGGATATTATGCTGGAAATCAAGGAATTTGCCGTGGAGAATCTGACCGCCGGCTGCGTCACCGACCGGGAAAATCCCCGTTTTTCCTTTTATCTGGAAAGTGACCACCCAGGCACGGCCCTGAAGCGGGCCCGGATCCGGGTGGGAGACTGGGAGACGGAGACCATGGAACAGCTGGGGATCCCCTATGATGGCCCCAGATTGGAACCCTTCACCGTCTACACCGCCCATATCACCGCTTGGGACGATACCGGGGAGGAGGCCCGGAGCACCGTCACCTTCGAGACCGGCCGCCTGGACACCCCCTGGACGGGGTGCTGGATCAGCGACGGAAGCTACCGGTTCCGGGAAAAGGGGGTTTCCCCCCGGCCCATGACCTTTCGCAAGGGGGTGCGGGTGGATAAGCCTCTGGCCAGTGCCCGGATCTATGCCACGGCCATGGGCATCTATGAGCTGACCATCAACGGGAAAAAGGTAGGAGACCGGTATTTTGCTCCGGGATTCACATCCTACCGTCACAACCTGCAATACCAGTGCTACGATGTGACCGACCTTTGAACAGCTTACCACCGCTTACGAGTACAGCAGCACCAGCGGTGCAGAGCGAGCTTACAAAAAGAT
>CAYRYT010000065.1:0-9661 GCA_964428625.1 uncultured Oscillospiraceae bacterium
TCCGGCAAAAATCAGAGATTTTTGCCACCTCCCCCTACCAGGGGGAGGCTTTGCGTGCCGATTAAGAATCGGCCCCTACAGGGGTGCGGCGCAACCATCCGACTACTGTGGACATCGTTACCTTCCACCCCCTCCGTCACGGCATTCGCCGTGACACCTCCCCCTACCAGGGGGAGGCATTAGCTGGTGCGACCATCCGACTCCCTACCAGGGGGTGGCTTTGAAGTGCAACTTTCCTACCACGCTTATTAGGGGTAGGCTTTGCTTTTATGGAAAGAAAATCCTTGCCATGAGGGATGCGACAAGGAAGCCTACCAGGTCGGAGAACAGGGCGGCGGGGAGTGTGTACCGGGATTTTTCAATCCCTGCGGCGGAAAAATAGACACTGATTGTATAGAATGTTGTCTCTGTGGAGCCAAGCATGACGGCTGCCGTTCGCCCGATGGGGGAATCCACCCCATAGGCTATCATTAAATCACTGCCTACCGCCAGGGCCGCACTTCCGCTGATGGGGCGGATGAGGACCAAACTGACACATTCCGGAGGAATGCCCAGCGCCTCCATAATCGGACGGAACCAGCCTTCCACCATGGCCAAGGCTCCCGATGAGCGAAGCATGGACACGGCGGTGAGGAGCAGAATCAGCGCCGGAGCAATCGATTTCAGAAGGGAAAACCCTTGACTTGCTCCCTGAATTAGAATCTGATACCCGTTTTCCCCTTTCTTCAGGGCAATCAGGCTAGTGACGACCAGGAGGATGGGAATCAGGTAATCAAGCATCAGGCCACACTTTCTCCAGAATTTTTGCCAGACACAGGCCCAGGCTTGCGGCGCAGAGGCTTGTGATCCACACGGGAAGCAGAATGTCAAAGGGGCGCTCACAGCCAAGACTTGCCCGCAGGGCGGCCACATTGGTGGGAATCAGCTGGATGGAGGCGGTATTGAGGACGATCAGGCGGCAAAGCTCGTCATTGGCCCATCCATGGCAGCCCTGGGCCAATTCTCTGGCGGCCCGGATTCCCAGGGGCGTGGCCGCATTGCCCAGGCCCATGAGATTGGCGCAGAAATTCCCGCTGATGGCTTCTCCCAGAGCGGGATTCTTTCGGATGGACGGAAAGATCCTGGACAGAGGCATTTGTGTCAGCCTCCGCAGGACATCCAGAAGGCCGATTTTTTCCATGAGAGCCTGGATCCCACACCATAGGCACAGACTTCCTGCCATGGAAATGGTGAGGGTAATTCCCTTCTGAGCGCCTTCCAGCATGGCCCCTGTGAGGGCCGAACCGGTGCCCTGGATGGCCGCTGCGATGATGGAAATGGCCAGTAGTATGGTATAGGTACATGTCATAAGCATATGTATCCCTCCATACTGGATATTATGCTCAAATCCGGCCGTTATTCCTGTGTAGTTTCGACAAAGTTTGGGGATTCCCAATTATTGTCTTTGACACAGCGACGGAAAAACCATATAATACTTTTTAGGACAAATGATGGGAAAAGGAGAAATTCAATGAAGGCTACTGGCATCATCCGCAAGGTGGATGAACTGGGTCGCATTGTCCTCCCCATTGAATTGCGCAGATCCCTGGACATCGCGGAACGGGACGAACTGGAGATTTATCTGGAACAGGACAGGATCATTCTGAAGAAGTTTGAACCTGCCTGTATTTTCTGTGGAAATGCCCAGAATCTGGTGAACTACCGTGGAAAGAATGTCTGCCGGAAATGCGCAGAGGAAATGAATAAGGGATAATGCCGCTGAGAGCGCCGTGACAACGGCGTTCTTAGTGCTTATTTTGTTGAAAGAACGGTGAGGTTTTCAAAAACCTCACCGTTTCTATGTTTTTATTCTACGGTTAACGCGGCGTCATAGACCACATTTTTGGGCAGATCCAGCTCCTTGGCCGTCTGCTTTACTGCGTCCTTCCGGCTCATGCCGGTTGCCATCAGGGCCTGGACCCGGGCGGCGGCATCCTGGGGTGTTGCGGACTCCGTCACCTCCGGTTCCGCACCGGCGACTACCAGCACAAACTCTCCCTTGGGGGGATTCTCCCGATAATGGGCGATGGCCTCCTCCAGGGTGGTGCGCAAGACCTCTTCGTGGAGCTTGGTCAGCTCCCGGCACAGACTGATGGGGCGCTGACCGCCAAAGACTTCTGCCATGTCCTCCAGCGTCCCCAGGAGCTTATGGGGTGCTTCGTAGAAGACCATGGTCCGGGTTTCCTGGGTCAGGGAGGCCAGGTGATCCCGGCGGCTCTTTTTGGCCGTGGACAGGAAACCCTCAAAGCAGAAGCGGCCGGTGGCCTGGCCGGATATGCTCAGGGCGGTGATCACGGCACAGGGGCCGGGAATGGCACAGACGGTGATGCCTGCGGCGGCACACTGCTTGACCAGATCCTCGCCGGGGTCAGAGATGGCGGGGCTGCCTGCATCGGAAACCAGGGCGCAGGTTTCTCCGGCCTGGATCCGTTCCAGGATCACATTGCCCTTGAAGGATTTGTTGTGTTCAAAATAGCTGACCAGGGGCTTTTTGATGCCCAGATGGTTCAGCAGCTTGATGCTCACCCGGGTATCCTCGGCGGCGATGAAATCCACCGCCTCCAGGGTCTCCCGGCACCGCTGGGAGATATCCCCCAAATTTCCGATGGGGGTGGGGACCAAATATAACATTCCGGCCATGATTGACCTCCTTGGATCTTATTGCATGTGGTATACTTCCCGGTAATAGGCACTGGGGGAACCGTCGGAGTCGAACAGCGTCCGCTCGCCCAGAATCAGCCCCGGCTTTCCCCCTTTGCGCAGGCGCAGGAGGATGAGGCTGGGGGCGGATGTGGGCCGATGGCGCAGGAAAACCAGCTCCTTGGCCTCCAGACCGTGCTGCGCGCCCAGGGCGCATAGCTGGGCCAGCCGTTCCGGGCGGTGGACGAGATAAAAGTCTCCCCCGTAGCGCAGGGCCCAGGCGGCACTGGCAAAGAGGGCGGCGGGATCGCACCGGTCCTCCCGGCGGGCCTGGGGATGGGTCCGGCTGGCGGGCCCGGCGGAAAAATAGGGGGGATTGGAAAGGCAGATGTCAAATCCCCCTGGGGGAAGAAAGGTGGGGATGGCGGTGAGATCGCCGCATATACTGCTAAGGCGGGATGCCAGACCGTTGCGCCGGATATTTTCCAGCGCTGTGGCATGGGCCTGGGGGCAGAGCTCCACGCCGGTGACGGTGCAGGATTCTTCCCGGGCGCACAACAGTAGTCCCAGGGTTCCGCAGCCGGAGCCCAGATCCAGAACCCGGGCCTGGGGCCGGAGCCGAAGGAAATGGGCCAGGGCCATGGAATCGGTGCTCAGGGGGAAGCCCTCAGGGCAAAATTCCAGGGTGAACCCCTGGGGGAGCTGTTCCATGGAAAACCTCCGTTATAAAAAATCCGCCTGCGCCGCCGGCAGACCGGTGACGCAGGCAGACCAGGGGCAGAGAATTACTCCTCCACGATAGCTTCGGTGGGGCAGTTGTCGGCGCAGGTGCCGCAGCTGACGCAGACATCAGCATCGATGACGAAGGTCTCGTCGCCCTCGGAGATAGCCTCGACGGGGCAGTTGTCGGCGCAGGAGCCGCACTTCACGCAAGCGTCAGTAATCTTGAAAGCCATGTTTTTCCCTCCATATGTTTGGTATTGCGATCCCAGAGGAACGCACTTTTATTCTAACATGGATTTCGGAAAAAGCAATTCCTTTTTTTCATTTCCACCGTATATTTTTTACCGGCGCTGGGGAAAATTTCCCGGCAAAGGAGGTGCAGGCAATGTCCTATCATGCCACGACCCGGAATCTCATCCTGCGGGCGGCGATTCTGGCCCGGGAAATGGGGCACAGCTTTGTGGGAACGGTGCATCTGCTCCTGGCCCTGGCCCGGGAGCCGGGGATGACCGGCGGACTGCTTATGGGAGCGGGGCTGGATTCCACGGCGGCGGGACAAATGGCCCAGGTGCTCTATGGCCGGGGCACACCGGGGCTGCCTCTGCCCCAGGGATTGACCCGCCGGGCGGTAGAGAGCCTGACGGCGGCAGGGCGGGAGGCCCAGGCTCTGGGCAGCCGCCAGGTTCTGCCCATTCATGTGCTGCTGGGACTGCTGCGCCAGGAGCGGTCCGGGGCCCGGGATCTGCTGACTCTGTGGGCGGTGGATCCCGATGCCCTGTTCACCGGGGCGGTGGAGCAGCTGCGGCGCAGGCGTGTGACACCACGACAAAAGGAGGGAACTATGACAAAACTCTTGGAGCAATTCAGCGAGGATCTGGTGGCCAAAGCGGCCCGGGGGGAGCCGGTGATTGGCCGGGACAGGGAGATCGAGACGGTCATCGGCATCCTCAGCCGGAAGCATAAGAATAATCCCGCGCTCATCGGGGAACCCGGGGTGGGGAAAACCGCCATTGCCGAGGGCCTGGCCCAGCGGATGGCGGCGGGCAATGTGCCCCCGGCCCTGAAGGAGAAGCGGCTCATCAGCCTGAATATGGCCAATCTGGTGGCGGGAACGAAATACCGGGGAGAATTCGAAGAGCGGCTGCGGGATGTGCTGGAGGAGATTCGCCACAGCGAGGATGTGATCCTTTTTGTCGATGAGATGCACACCATCGTGGGCGCTGGTGCCGCAGAGGGGGCCATTGACGCGGCCAATATTTTCAAGCCCGCACTGGGCCGGGGAGAGCTGCAAATGCTGGGTGCGACAACCCTGGCGGAATACCGGAAATACATTGAAAAAGACCCGGCTTTGGAGCGGCGCTTCCGTCCGGTGACAGTGGAGGAGCCGGATCGGGAGGCCACCCTGGCCATTCTCCGGGGCCTGCGCCCGGGACTGGAACGACACCACCATATGCGCATCACCGAAGAGGCGCTGGAGGAGGCGGTGCGGCTGTCGGTTCGGTATTTGCCGGATTTGTACCTGCCGGATAAGGCCATTGATCTGGTGGATGAAGGGGCCAGCCATGCCCGCCTGGAGGAGCTGGGCAGTGCCAGGATCTGCCAGCGCCGGGAGCTGGAGCAGGAGCTCAGCGAAGCGGTGCGGGAGAGTCGGTTTGAAAAAGCCGCCCAGCTCCGGGATAAAATGCAGAAGATCGTGGCGAAGGCCCCGGAGATCCGCCGGGCCCGGGTGGTCACCGGCGGAGATGTGGCCTGGGCCGTGTCCCAGCGGACGGGGATCCCCGTGGGACGGCTGACTGCCGATGAGCGACAGCGGCTGCTGCGGCTGGAGGAGTTGCTGAGCCGGCAGGTAATGGGCCAGCCGGAGGCGGTGGAGGCTGTGGCGGAGGCGATCCGCCGGGGACTGGGGGGCTTTCGGGACGAGGGCCGTCCCATTGCCAGCCTCCTGTTTACCGGGCCTACCGGCGTGGGTAAGACGGAACTGTGCCGGGCTCTGGCACGGGAGCTTTACGGCAGCGATGGGGCCATGATCCGCCTGGATATGACGGAATTCATGGAGAAGCAGTCCGTGGCCCGGCTGATCGGCGCACCGCCGGGGTATGTGGGCTATGAGGAAGGGGGTAAGCTGACGGAGGCCGTCCGCCGCCGTCCCTACAGCCTGGTGCTCCTGGATGAACTGGAAAAGGCCCACCCCGATGTTACGGGGATCTTGCTGCAGATCATGGAGGAAGGGGAGCTGACGGACGCCACCGGCCGCCGGGTCAGCTTCAAAAATACCCTTGTGGTCATGACTTCCAACCTGGGCGGGGAGATCCGCTCCGAGGGTCTGGGCTTCCGGCCAGCCGGGCGGCAGGATCAGAATGCCCAGGCCCTGCGCCAGGCCTTCTCCCCGGAGTTCCTGGGGCGCATTGACCGGATCATTCCCTTCCATCCCCTGGATCCCGGGACCATGGGTGCCATTGCGGGGAAATACCTGGACCAACTCTGCCGCCGGGCGGCGGCCCTGGGGACCCAGCTGCAATTTCCCGAGGAATTGCCGGGGATCCTGGGAGCGGAGGCACCGGAGAAGGAGGGAGCCCGGGCCCTGCGCAGGGTGGTGCAGGAGCGGGTGGAAGGGCCGCTGGCGGCCTATCTGCTGAAAAGCGGAAAGCGGCCTGCCAGGATCCGGGCCCGGCTGGTGGAGGACCGGCTCCAGTTCCAGCCTTGATACGACGGGGGAAATCAATCTTTTTCGGAGGAATCTGCCGAAAAAGATTGATTTTTTTTCTTTCAGGGGTTATACTGGGGGTGAATGGTATAAAAGGGATGTAAAGTGGAGCAAAATGGAAGGAGGCGAGGCCTGTGATCGGAAAATATCTCGCAAAGCTGGACGATAAGAACCGTTTATTCGTCCCGGCAAAGCTGCGCACGGAGCTGGGGGACCGGTTCTATGTGACACTGGGTGTGAATTGCGGCCATCGCTGCCTGACCCTTTACACCGCTGGAGATTTTGAAACGCTGATGGAGAATTACAACCATCTGTCCCTGTCCCAGCGGGGGGCGGCCACCAGCCTGATTTTTATGAACGCGGTGGAATGCCTGCCCGATCGGCAGTTCCGGTTTGGCATCAGCCAGTCCCTCCTGGACTATGCCGGCATCACCCGGGAAGTTATGGTGGTGGGCCGGGCCGGCCAGGCGGAGATCTGGGACGAGGGGGAATACCGGCACTTTGAAGAAGAAAACCTGACCCCGGAGAAATTGCTGGCATCGTTGGAGGCGATTGGACTGTGAGTGAATTTCATCATGTTTCCGTTTTGTTGGACGAATGCATCCAGGGCTTGAATATCAAGCCCGATGGCATTTATGTGGACGGTACCCTGGGCGGTGCCGGTCATTCCAGCCAGATCGCCCGCCGCCTCACCACGGGAACCCTCATCGGCATCGACCGGGATCCGGTGGCCCTGAAGGCGGCCGGGGAGCGTCTGGCTCCCTATGGGGATCGGGTGAAGCTGGTTCACGCCAATTTCTGCCAGATCGCTTCGGTGCTGGCGGAATTGGGGATTTCCGGGGTGGACGGTGTGCTGCTGGATCTGGGTGTATCCTCTCCCCAGCTGGATGATGGCAGCCGGGGATTTTCCTATATGGCTGACGCGCCCTTGGATATGCGTATGAACGGCCAGGATACCCTCAGTGCCCATGATGTGGTGAATACCTGGCCCTATGAGGAGCTGAAGCGGATCCTCTATGATTACGGCGAGGAGCGTTACGCCCCGCAGATCGCCGGTGCCATCTGCCGCCGCCGGGAGCAGAAGCCGGTGGAGACGACCCTGGAGCTGGTGGACATCATCCGTTCCGCCATGCCCCCCGCCGCCCTGCGGGAAAAGCAGCACCCGGCGAAGCGGAGCTTCCAGGCCATCCGCATTGCGGTGAATGATGAGCTGGGTTCCGTGGAGAAGGTCATGGAGGATGCCATCCCCTGCCTGAATCCCGGGGGCCGTCTGGCAGTGATCACCTTCCACTCCCTGGAGGATCGGATCGTGAAGAACGCCATGGCAGCTGCCGCCCGGGGCTGCACCTGCCCGCCCAATTTCCCGGTGTGCGTCTGCGGCAAGAAGCCCCAGGTGAAGGTTCTGTCCCGGAAGCCCATCGTCTCTACGCCCGAGGAGCTGGAGCGGAATCCCCGGGCCAGAAGTGCCAAGCTCCGGGTTTGTGAGAAACTCTGAATGAAGATTTGACAGGATCCGTGGGATCCGGAAAGGGGGGAGACCCGGTGGCGAGAGAGCCGGCGCGTTCCGAACTGCATCGTTATAATCCCGGCACGACGGCCTATGAGCTGGCACCGAAGAAAGCTGGATCCCGGGGAAGGCTCCCCCAGCAGAAGAAATCCACCCAGGGGCAGATCGTCCTGCGGGTGGATGTGCTGGCCCTGGTGAGCATTCTGGTGGCGGTTTTGATGCTGGGGGTGATGACCCTGGGCGTGGTGCGCTACCAGAGCCTGCTGCGCCAGGAGCAGCTCCTGGCGGGCCAGGTGACTCAGTTGACCCAGGAGCACCAGACCCTCTATCAGCGCTACCACAGCAGCCTGGACCTGGATGCCATCCGGGAACGGGCCCTGGCGGCGGGGTACATTCCTCTGGAGGAGGCGACCCATGTGCCCATTCCCGTGGCACCCACACCGCCGCCCCGGGAGCCGGATCTGTGGCAGCAGATCCTGGACTTTTTCGGCGAGCTTTTTGCATAAAGACCGCCCAGGCCAACTAAGATGGAGATAGCAGCATGGGCAGTGAGGGTTTCCTTGCTGCCCATGATCACCGAAAGGGGCCTGGAAATATGGGAAAACAGGGAAAGACCGTGGGCCGTCTCCGGCTGGACAGCGGCCATCACCGCCGCATCCTGGCGGTGGCACTGGTGCTGGGGCTGGTGGCCTTTGGGCCGGTGGCAATCCGGCTGTACCAGCTGATGGTGGTGCGCCAGGAGGAATACCGCCAAAAGGCGCTGGATAACCAAAGTCGCTCCACTGCTGTGACGGCGGATCGGGGGACGATTTATGACCGGAATCTGGAGATTCTGGCCCAGTCCGTGACGGTGGAAAATGTCTACCTGGATCCCCAGGAGCTGCGGCAGTCCCAGGCAGATCTGGAAGCCCTGTCCCGGGAGCTGGGGCGCATTCTGGACCGGGATCCCCAGTGGATCCTGAGCCGGGCCCGGGACCGGACCAAGCGCTACCATCTCATTGCTTCCCGGATCGATGAGGACCTGGGCGGGGAGGTTCGGGAATATATCCGCCGCTCCGGGATCAGCGGCATCCACCTGGAACCCAATTCCCAGCGATTCTATCCCAACGGCACCCTGGCCGCCCAGGTTCTGGGATTTACCAATACCTCCAATCAGGGTTCCGAGGGAATCGAAGCGGCCTATGACAGCCTCCTGGCCGGTAGTGCCGGACGGGTGGTTACCACCAAGGGCAATAACGAAATGGATATGCCCTTTTCCTATGAAGCCTATCTGGGGGGCACGGCGGGGTGCGATTTGATCCTGACCCTGGATGCCACGGTGCAGCGGTGCCTGGAAAAGGCACTGCGATCTGCCATGAATCAGTATCAGGTGGAAAATGGTGCCTTCGGTCTGGTGATGAACGCAAAGACCGGGGAGATTTTGGCCATGGCAACTCTGGGGAGCTTTGACCCCAATGCCTACCTGGAAATCGCTGACAGCAGAACCGCCGGGGAGCTGGCTCGCCTTCGGGCGGACTATCTGGCCCAGAGCCCGGGGACGCAGGCCTACACCGCCGGGGAGAATGCCTATCGCAAGGCTCTGTCCCAGGCTCAGCTGAAGCAGTGGCGGAACCGGGTGATCTCCGACGGCTATGAGCCGGGCTCCACCTTCAAGGTGCTGACGATGGCAGCGGCCCTGGACACCGGGGCCATCGATCTGGACACCGGCTTCTACTGCCGGGGTGCGGAGCAGATCCCCGGCCGGGCGCAGCTGCTCCACTGCTGGCGGGCTGCCGGACACGGCAGCGAGACAACGCCCCAGGCCCTGCAGAATTCCTGCAACATCGCCTTCGCCCACATTGCCCTGAAGCTGGGAGGAGCGCGGTTCTATGACTATATCGAAAAGTTCGGGATCCTGGAGAAAACGGGTATCGACCTGGCGGGGGAGAGCAAGGGCATTTTCTTCGACAAGGCCCTGGTGACCAATACGGAGAAATGGGGCACAGCATCTCTGACCTCCGGCTCCTTCGGCCAGACCTTCAAAATCACCCCCTTGCAGCTGGTGCGGG